>NZ_LZMJ01000068.1:0-7460 GCF_001665495.1 Rhodococcus sp. 852002-51564_SCH6189132-a | reverse complement strand
CCGAAAGGGGACCCACATCCGTCAGTGCTGCTGCCGACGCGATGACCTGGCCCAGTGCCGTCCCGGCCCGTTCGAGGGCCCCGGCGGCGACGCCGACCCCGGCCTCGGCGTGCGGCGCCACCGCGCCACCCAACCGGGGGGCCCCGCCCGGCCCCCGGCCCCCCCCCCCCCCCCCCCGCCCCGGGGCGCGCCCCCCCCCCACCGGGGCCCCCCCCCCCCGCCCCGGTCCCGCGGCCGCTCTCATCCGCTCATGCGCCTGTCAGTAGCACTGCGCGCTCAGCGCGCTCATGAGCGCGGCGCTCCCGCGGTCGCGACGTCCTCGGTGGCGTCCGGCTCGGACGGTTCGGCCCGCGCCAGCTTGCTCGGCCACCAGATCTTCTTGCCGATGTCGATCGTCAGGGCCGGCACCACCAGCGACCGCACGAGCAGCGCGTCGAGCAGGACACCGAAGGCGACGATGAACGCCAGCTGAGCCAGGAACAGCAGTGGGATCACCGCCAGCGCCGAGAACGTGGCCGCGAGCACCACGCCGGCGGACGTGATGACACCACCGGTGACGGTCAGCGCCCGCAGGGTGCCCGCACGGGTACCGACCTTCTTCGTCTCCTCGCGGACGCGGGTCATGAGGAAGATGTTGTAGTCGATACCCAGAGCCACGAGGAAGACGAACCCGAACAGAGGCACCACCGGGTCGGCGCCCGGGAAACCGAACAGGTGGTTGAACACGAGCGATGAGATACCGAGGGTCGCCGCGAACGAGACGATCACGGTGAGCATCAGCAGGATCGGTGCGACGACCGCCCGCAGCAACGCGATGAGCACCAGCAGCACCACGAGCGTCACAACCGGGATGATGACGGTGCGGTCGCGGGTCGCGGTGTCCTTCGTGTCGAGGTCGACGGCCGTGGGTCCGCCGACGAGTGCCTCGGCCCCGGGCACGGCGTGCACCGCCTCGCGGATGCGTTCGACGGTCTCCTCGGCGGCGAGGGAGTCGGCGGGATCCGAGAGCGTCGCCTGCACCGCGACCAGTCCGTCGACCACGCGCGGCGCGCCGTCGGGGCCGGGGACGGGCTGGACGGTCGTCACGCCCTCGACGCCCTCGGTGGCGCCGACGACACCCTCGAGCGCGCCTTCGCGGGCGACGACGATGCTGGGCGAACCGGTGCCGGCGTCGAAGTGCTCACCGAGCACCTCCTGGCCGGACTTCGAATCGGTTTGCAGGAGGAACAGATCCGAGGACGCGACACCGCTCGCCTTGAACTGCGGTGCCAGCAGGGCGAAGGCGACGAGCACGAGGCTGCACACGATCCAGATGGGACGCGGCTTCGACCCGACGAAGTCGGCCACCCGGCCCCACACCTTGTGGGAATTCTGCATGTCGTCGGCGTCGGCGTTCGGGTCGTAGACCGGGCGGGTGGGCCAGAACGCGACGTGGCCGAGCAGCACGAGCACTGCGGGCAGGAAGGTGAGCGACGCGAGGAACGACGTCGCGATGCCGATGGCGGCCACCGGGCCGAGACCGCGGTTGGAGTTCAGGTCCGACAGCAGTAGGCACAGCACACCGAGGATGACGGTGCCGGCCGACGCCGCGATCGGCTCGATCGAGCCGCGGAGCGCGCTGCGCATCGCGGCGTACTTGTCCTGCTGCAGTCGCAGTTCCTCGCGGTACCGGGAGACCAGCAGCAGCGCGTAGTCGGTGGCGGCGCCGAACACGAGGATGAACATGATGCCCTGGCTCTGGCCGTTGAGCGCGATCGCTCCGGCGTCGGCGAGCACATAGATCAGCAGGCTCGCGAGGGCGAGTGCGAACAGCGCCGAGATGATGACGACGAACGGCAGGATCGGGCTGCGGTAGACCACCACGAGGATGACGAGGACGACACCGCCCGCGACGAGCAGGAGCAGTCCGTCGATGCCGCCGAAGGCCGACGACAGGTCGGCGGCCTGCCCGGCGGGGCCGGTGACGTAGACGGTCAGGCCGTCCGGTGCGCCTTCGAGGGCCGTCCGGAGTTCCTCGACGGCCTCCTGGACCTCCCCGGAGGCGTCGAGCGGCACGATCATCTGCGCCGCTGCGCCGTCCTCCGACGGGATCGGCGGTGGTCCGGCCGATTCGGTGGCGAGGAAGGCGAGGTCCTCGTCGGTGATCCCACCGTCGCGTTCGGCGACGACGATCGCGGGGATGAACTCGCTCTCGTTGAACTGCGCGTACAGCTCGTCCGCGCGGGTGGATTCGGCCGATGCCGGGAGGAAGGTGCTCGCGTCGTTGGAGGCGACCTCGCTGAGCTTGCCTGCGAACGGGCCGCCGCCACCGGCGGCCACGAGCCACGCGATGAGCAACAGGGCGGGTAGCAACCACCGCCATCGGCCGGTTCTACGTGGGGGCGCGGTAGCAGTGCTCAAGATTCCTCCTGGCGTGAACGGATATGTCGACCCACGCGGGGGCGTGGACGCCTACCGGCGTGTGATCGAACTCGAGCGCGACGACGCGACCGGTGGCGGCTCTCCGGTCGCGGTCTCGGACCCGGCGACCCTGCGCAGGCTCCTGCACGAGATCGTTCGTTCCCACAGCGCTCCTCGTGACAGCCCGCGGAATACCCATGATCGGGAGATTCCACCCCTTCACGGGGTGTGAGCCGGCCCCCGCCCCGGGAAACGGAGAGATTCGCCGGATGAGCGCGCGGTAGGGTTCCGCATGGTCTCCGCCCACCGGACCCACGCCGACGTTGTCTCCGCACTGCGAGCGGCCGGGTGCGTGTTTGCCGAGGAGGAGGCGCAGCTGCTCGTCGAAGCCGCTCCCACACCCTCGGATCTGGAGCGGCTCATCGCGCGGCGGGTCGGCGGAGAACCCCTCGAACACGTACTGGGACAGGTCTTCTTCCACGGCAGGCGCATCGCGGTGCGAGAGGGGGTGTTCGTCTCCCGTCGCCGCACCGAGTACCTGGTGGACTGCGCGATCGAACTCGCGCGGCCCGGCGCCGTGATCGTCGACATGTGCTGCGGGTGCGGTGCCGTCGGTGCCACGCTCGCCACCGCCGTCGAGGCCTGCGAGGTCTACGCGGCCGACATCGATCCCGTCGCCACCGCGTGTGCCCGCCTGAACCTGCCGCCCCACCGGGTGTTCGTCGGCGATCTGTTCGACGCCCTGCCGGGCACGCTGCGCGGTCGCGTCGACGTGCTCGTCGCCAACGCGCCCTACGTGCCGTCGGGGGCGATCGCGTCGATGCCGCGGGAGGCGCGCTGCAGCGAGCCGCGACATGCACTGGACGGCGGACCCGACGGACTGGACGTCCACCGTCGGCTCGTCGCCGACGCGGGTCGGTGGCTCACCGACGGTGGGTCGCTGCTCGTCGAGTCGGCCGCGTCGCAGGCACCCGTCGTGCGCGACCTCATGACCCGGGCCGGACTCGACGCCGACACGCGGGGTTTCGAGGAGGCCGACGCGACCGTCGTCATCGGCACCCGTCGATGACGTGCTCGCTGCCGCGAACATGTCAGTCGAGCGGCAGCTGAGCGAAGAGCGCGGTCGGCTGGGTCGACCCGCCCGTCGGTTCCACGCTGAAGGCGAGCGCGGTGGCACCCGAGATGTCCTCGAGCACCGCGGTCGTCGACGGCGCGACGTCGTCGGGTGTCATCGTGCCTGCGGGCTCCATTCCCTCGGGCCCGACCAGCCACATCTGGTAGACGCTGCCCTCGGCCGGCGGGGCGACGTTGTTCATCACCAGCACGCCGGCGTCCTCCTCCTTGGAGAACACCACGGTCGCGGTGCCGCCACCGTCGAGCTCGCCCGACGAGGTCCGTACGTCCTCGGCGGCGAAGACCCGCTCGCTCGTGCCCGGCTCGGACGTGTTCTGCCATTGACCGGCCACCACGACGCCGCCGATCGCGACGATCACGGCCGCTGCCGCGGCGAGCAGGAAGTTCCGCCGTCGGGCCTGGCGGCGCTCGTCGAGGGAGACGGGCGGGGGAGGGTGATCGTCCTCCGCCCGAGGTGCCTCGGTCGCCTCCGGGTCACCGGGTCGTTCCGTGTGCGTCTTCTCGGCGGGCGTCTTCGCGGTGAGTTCGGCGTGGACCAGATCGAGAAGTCGCACCCGGAGTTCGGGCGGCGGCTCGGTCGCGGTACCGGCCGACATCGCTGCGAGGGTCTCGCGGACCTCGCGGACCTCGACGCCGAACCGTTCGGCCGCCTCCGGGTCTGCTTCCGCGAGTCGCTCGGCAAGCTCTCGACGTTCGTCGGGCGTGACGGCATCCAATGCGAAGACGGGTGCCATGTCGAGCAGATCGTGCGAGGAATCGTTCGCCTCGTCAGCCATCCACAGTCACCCCCAGACAATTCTTCAGTCGTTTCAGGCCGTCCCGGATGCGCGACTTGACCGTCGGCAACGGGGACGAAAGTTCTTCTGCCACTTCGGTATACGTAAAGCCTCTGTAGTAGGCGAGCTCGACCGAGCGTCGCTGCAGTTCGGTGAGCGAACCCAGACACTCGTTCACCCGGCGGCGATCGTCGCGCTGCGCTACCTCCTCGCTCACCGAGTCGAAGGCCGCGTCGACGTTCGTCGAACCGTACTGCGACTCGCGGTCGGCTCCGGACTGTTCGCTGCGGACCCGGTCGACGGCACGCCGATGGGCGAGCGTGATGATCCACGACAGAGCGGAACCCTGACGCGGGTCGTACTTGTCGGCCGACCTCCATACCTGGAGGTAGACCTCCTGGGTGGTCTCCTCGCTGTAACCGGGATCCCGCAGGACCCGCAGCACCATGCCGAAGACTCGGGAACGCGTCGCGTCGTACAGTTCGGCGAACGCCGTAGGGTCTTGCCGGGCCACCCGCCCGAGCAGTTCGCCGAGGGTATCGGTATGGCCTCCGACGCCGGTCATCGGCTCAGTCCGCTCATCGAGGGAAAGCCTAGCCTGGACATTCCCTCCACTCAAGGCAACCGTGTCGACCACGAGCGTCACCCCATCCACATCCGAGCACGTAGAACAGTCGTGAGATCGGCCGGCAGCCGTTCGCCGCTGACGGTCGCGGTGAACACCGGGACGCCGGGTCGCCGCAGGGCGACCGAGACCGCGAACGTATCGCCGGCCCGGGTGATGATGTCGATCTCGTCCGAGCGCAGCGTGTAACAGTGCCGTCCGTTCCGGCGCGAATGGATCTCCGCGACCACGCAGGCCAGGGAACCGCTCGGATCGTGACACCAGAACAGGTTCAGCGGATCCGATCCGAGACCGAGGCGCCGGATGTTCAGCAGCGCAGTGATGCGCCCGACCGGAACCCGCACCCCGTCGGCCACGAGCTGATCCTCGACCCGCCCGCGGAAGGTGTCCGAATCGCTCGCGACGAAGTGGTCCCACGGCTCGAACCGCATCAGCGTGCGCAACCACCAGGACGAAGGCATCGATTCGTCGACATCCATGACCCAGCTGAAGCCGCGGTACTCGAGCGAGGGGCGCTCGGCCGAGCCCTGCGCGTGGCGGACGAAGGTCCGGTAGATCGCCGGCACGACCGCCTCCCGGCCACCCGGGAACTCGACGTCGTCGCCGATCATCGCGACTGCGCGGGGAAGGTCAGGATGCATGGTCGTCTCCGGGGCACGGGGTCGGTTTCCCCGACAGTGTGCACGTGAGGAAATCGGCTGTGGTGTCGGCCCACCAGCGCGGGTCGGTGAGGAGGAAGTGCCCGGCTCCGGGCAGGGGATGCCAGCGCGTGTTCACGCCCCGGTCTCCCGCCGCCGTCGTCCGGCTCTGCGCCATCCGCGGATCGGTCCGGGTGTCCTCCGACGCATGTGCAACTGCGACAGATGCCACGGACGCAGCGGTGTGGTGCCGACCGGACGCCCACCGGGCAACACGAATACGTGAGCCGGTCGGAGATCCTCGACGTCGTCCATGACCTGCATTCGGAGCCGACCGCAATACGGATGGGTCGAACACCGGATACCGATCCGAGAAAAAATCTCTCGATCCGACCCATCCGGGCCGACCCGAGGTTCGAATGACCGGTGACACACCTGATCGACGTGGCCGTTTCCGGCCACGGCCTACGAAGGGAACCACAGTCATGAACATCACTGCGCGCAAGAGCCTGGCCGTCGTCGGAATCGGTGCGATGTCCCTGCTGGGTGTCGCGGCGTGTTCGGATGATTCGGGCACGGACACCACCGACACCACCACGATGGAGACCACCCAGGAGACAATGCAGGAAACCACTACGGCTGCAACCGGTACCGCAGCCCCCGCTGCCGGCCCCGTCGGACCGGGCTGCGCCGATTATGTCGCCGCGAATCCTACCGGCCCGTCGTCCGTCGAGGAACTCGCGAACCAGCCTGTCGCCGAGGCCGCCGGAAACGTGCCGATCCTGACCACTCTCACGCAGGCCCTGTCCGGCCAGCTCAACCCCGACGTCAACCTGGTCGAGACGCTCAACGATGGCGAGTTCACCGTCTTCGCGCCGGTCGACGACGCGTTCGCCGCCCTGCCGCCGGAGACCGTCCAGACGCTGCAGACGGATTCGGCTCTACTGACCGACATCCTCACCTACCACGTGGTTCCCGGTGAGCTGACCCCGGCCGATATCGCCGGCACGCAGACCACCGTCCAGGGCGGCACCGTCGAGGTCGCCGGCGAGGGTGAGATGTGGACCGTCAACGACGCCAACGTGATCTGCGGTGGCATCGAGACCGAGAACGCCACCGTGTACCTGATCGACGGCGTTCTCATGCCCCAGCAGTAACCGATACCGGACGACGGAAAGGTAGAAGGCATGCGTAGATCCCGACACGGCGTTCGGGGGCTTGCGGCGGCGTTCATCGCCGCCGCAGGCGCGCTCCTGTTCGCCACGCCCGCCGCCGCAGCGCCGCTCACTCCGGTTCCCGAGCTCGACGTGAACCGGTATGTGGGGCAGTGGTATCAGCTCGCCGCCAATCCGGCTCCCTACAACATCGACTGCGCTCGCGACACGACGGCGTTCTACACGCTGCTCGACGAACGCAACGTGCGCGTGGAGAACTCGTGCACCACGTTCACCGGCGATCGTCGCGGGATCATCGGGAACGCCCGCGTGAACGACACTGCCGCACTGCATGTGTCTTTTCCGGGGGTACCCTTCCAGGATTCGCTCGACGGACCGAGCAACTACATCGTCACGTACCTCGCGGACGATTACTCGTGGGCAGTCGTCGGTGACCCGACACGCATCTCCGGATTCGTGCTGTCGCGTTCGCCCGTCGTCGGCGACGACGCGTGGCGCGAGATCCGGAACGTCGTCGAGGCGAGCGGGTACAACTCGTGCCTGATGCTCACCTCGCCCACCACCGAGGGACTGCAGGACATCAAACCGCTCTGCGCCGTGTAACTCTCGGTCGATCGTGGTGGGGGGGGGGGGGGGGGGGGCGGGCGGCCCCCCCCCCCCCCCCCCACCACCCCCCCACCACCCACCCCTCACGCCCACAACCACAACAGCA
>NZ_LZMJ01000067.1:0-42282 GCF_001665495.1 Rhodococcus sp. 852002-51564_SCH6189132-a | reverse complement strand
GGAGTACCAAAAATATTTGGCACTGACATTCATCGGCACACTGTTGAGTTCTCAAAGAACACGCACACATCATCACGTTACCGGACACCTGTCCGGCTCGCTCCGAGGCAACCGTTCCAAGCTATCACGTCCGATTTCAGGGCCGCAAATCGTTGCTTTCCCGTTCTCTTCTGTGAGAGCCGATCGATGCGACATCGAACATGCCTGTTTCCGAACCTCTCGGTCCGGCGGGCTGTTCGGTGTCGCTCGAACGACGACTAAGTTACGCCGACGCTAACGCGCCGTCAAACCCGCTGGTCAGGGGCTCGCCAGCGTCGGCAAAGGCCTCAGTCGCGGACGACTCGCACACCGGCGAAGTTCCGCTTGCCCCGACGCAGGACGAGCCAGCGTCCGTGCAGCAGCTCTCCGTCGCGCGGGGTCCACCCCTCCGAGGCGATACGGACGTTGTTGACCGACGCGCCGCCTTCCTTGATGGTGCGACGCGCAGCTCCCTTGCTCTCGCACAGCCCCGACGCGACGAGCAGGTCGATGATCGTGTCCGGCTCGCCGGCGCGGAGCTCCGTCACGGATGCCTCGGTCAGGGCGGCCGCGAGCGTGGGCTCGTCCAGCTCGCCCAGCTCGCCTCGCCCGAAGAGGGCGCGGCTGGCCAACTCGACCGCTGCGGTGTTGTGCGCTCCGTGCACGAGCGTGGTCATCTCGGCAGCGAGTCGCTTCTGGGCCTCCCGTGCGTGCGGACGCTCCGTGGTGGCGGTCTCGAGTTCGGCGAGTTCGTCCTTGTCGAGAAAGGTGAACCAGCGCAGGTACTTCATGACGTCGGCGTCGGCAGCGTTGACGAAGTACTGGTACCAGGCGTACGGGCTCGTCATCTCCGGGTCGAGCCACAAGCTGCCACCACCGGTGGACTTGCCGAACTTCTTGCCGTCGGACGAGGTCACGAGCGGGACGGTCAAGGCGTGCACACTCTCGCCGTCGGTACGGCGGTTGAGCTCGACGCCGGCGATGATATTGCCCCACTGATCGGAACCACCGACCTGCAGCGCACATCCGTACTCGCGGCGGAGCTGCACGTAGTCGTTGGCCTGCAGGAGCATGTAGCTGAACTCGGTGTACGAGATGCCGTCACCTTCGAGGCGGCGCTTGACGGTGTCGCGGGCGAGCATCACGTTGATCGAGAAGTGCTTCCCGATGTCGCGCAGGAAGTCGATCGCGGACAGCTTTCCGGTCCAGTCGAGGTTGTTCACGACCACGGCTCCCGTCGGGGAGTCGTCGAAGTCGACGAACCGCTCGAGCTGCCCACGGATCCGCCCTGCCCACTCGGCGACGGTGTCGGCGGAGTTCATGGTGCGCTCCCCCACGTCCCGCGGGTCACCGATCATGCCGGTCGCGCCACCTGCGAGAACGATGGGCCGATGGCCGGCGCGCTGGAAACGCTTGAGTGCGAGGAGCGGAACGAGGTGACCGGCGTGCAGGCTCGGGCCGGTCGGATCGAAACCGGCATAGAGGGTGATCGGACCCTTGTCGAGTTCGCCTCGAAGTGCGTCGAGATCGGTCGATTGCGCGATGAGCCCGCGCCAGGTCAGTTCGTCGAGAATGTGCTCAGTCACCGTTCGATCATCCCATCACGCTCGAGGCGCAGCGGGCGCGCGTGGGCTGCGCCGGTACGCGGAGACCCCGATCGCCCCGGGAACCCACAACCGCCACGGTCTGTCGGCCGCCACGCTGATCCCCACCCGCGGTCCCCGCGCGGCCTCCCCGACCAGCGGTTCGGCCGGGAGTTCCACCCGCACCCGAGCGTCGGAACCATCCACGTCGATGCCGTTGTCGGCCAGATCGAGACCGAGCGAAGCAGCGAGATTGCCCGGACCGCGCGCAAGGTTCGCGAACGGCGTGCCGGACGTGCGCCGGGAACGGACGGCCTGCTCCCCCGCGATCACCTCACCACCGCGCAACAGCACCGCCGCAGCGGTGCCGTCGGGACCGAGGGAGACGTTCGCGCAGAAGTGCAGTCCGTAACTGCGGTAGACGTACAGATGTCCCGCTGGTCCGAACATGACCGAATTGCGCGGGGTCGGTCCGCGGTACGAGTGCGCGGCGGGGTCCGGCCACGGTCCGTCCTCGGGGCCGCCGTAGGCCTCGACCTCCGTCAGCAGGACGGCGGTCTCCCCCACTCGGATGGTTGCTCCGAGCAGCGCTTCGGCGGCCTCGACCGGATCGAGTCTTTCGAGTTCGCCGCGGACGGATCGATGATTGCGGCTCAGTCGGTGCTCCATCCGGCGACACCGCGCGCGGTGAAGTCCTCGTGCTCGGCGTCGCTGACCTCCCGCGCCTCGTCGACGAGGAGGACGGGAATACCGCTCTCGATCGGATACGCCCGCCGCAGTCGCGGGTTGTACAGGACGGCGTCGTCGACGAGAAGCAACGGCCCCTTGTCCTCCGGACAGGCCAGAATGCTCAGCAACGTGGGATCGACAGCCACGGATGTCCTTTCGAAGGGCGGAACCGAACCGGACCCAGGCTACCGCGCCCCGGCGGGCGAACCGGCCGTGCCCGCCTTCCACGCCGTGGCCACGGCTTTGGTGAACCGCTTGTACGTCCCGGTGTCGGGGTTCAGGTACCAGGTACGGACGGTGGGCACGGGCAATCCCTGTTCGCGCAGACGATCGGCGGACGGGCGATAGGACGGGCCCAACGGGATGTCGGGCACGACGTGCACGAGATCGGGTCGCTCGTCGGCCGAGACCGAGTCGAACGCCGCAGTGATCTCCGCGGCCGTCGGTGCACGGTTGCCCCGCAGCGAGCAGCCGGCCACTGCGATGTCGCGACCTCCCACCGAGATGCCGTAGGCGACGGCGAGATCGACACGCGGGATCGCTTCGAGCACGTCCGCCACGCTCTGGGTGAAAACCGGGCCGTGGAAGGTGGGAATCACCGTCCCCCGACTGTCGAGCAACCAGTAGTCGCCGTCGTCGTCGCGTCGGAACAGGTTGTCGGTGGGCACCCACACGTCGCCCGGTTCGAACACGCCGCGCATCACACCGGTGATTGCCGAGGCTGCGGGACCGGGTCTGCCGAGCAGCAGTCCGACCTCGCCGACCTGAGCCTCCCGCACGAAGCCGCGTTCGTCCTCCACGAGTCGGCCGACGCCGGCGTCGTAGGCAGCGAGGCGCACATCGGCGCTACCGGGCAACGGCCGGCCCTTCGAGCCGATCTTCGAACCGGAGACGTTCGCGAGCACGACGTCGCCCTCGGTCGACGCGTAGAACTCGAGAACCCGGGCGGGCTCAAACCGGTCGAGCGTGCGGCGCCACAGGCCCGGTGGCATGCCGGAACCGATGAACAACCGGATGGGATGGATGGCGTCGATGTGCAGCGACGGGCTGTCGAGCACCTCACGCATCATCGACCAGGTATAGGTGACGACGGTGACGCCGTAGCGGTGCACTTCGTCGCTGAAGAGCGACGGATTCAACCCGCGCGACAGTGCGATACGCGCCCCGCCCGCGAGCGCCCCGCCGAAACTGACCAGCAGACCGGACGAATGATGCAGGGGCGCAAGGCAGTACATGGTGTCACCGCGGCCGAGCGAGGCGGCGGTGGCGGTACCGAAGGCCGACAGCGCCCACCGGTAGTTGGTGACCCGCCGCACCGCGAGCGTGTCGCCACCACCGGAGAACAGGATGAATGCGAGTTCGCGCGCGAGTCCGGGATCGGGGACGTACCAGCCCGGCAGTTGCACGGAGGAGATGTCGAGTCGTTCGAGATCGACGACGTCGGCGCCGGGCTCGACGTCGAGGTCGCGGACGTCGCCGCCGCCGAGGACCAGCACGGGAAGACCGGTCGCGACGGCCGCGTCGAGGTTCTCGGGATCGGCGACGATCTTTTCGACACCGCCCAGTCGCACGGCCTCGGCGATGTCCGGTCCCGGCGGGATGAGGGCGGAGACGGCGCCGAGGCGGGAGATCGCCGCGACCGCCGCCATTGCGCTGGGGCGCACGTCCATGAGGATGCCGACGTGCATCGCGGGACGGATGCCGTTGTCGGCGAGCCCGAGGACGACGTTGTCGATCCGCCGGTTGACGGCCTCGAAGGTGTAGACCCGGTCCTCGAAGATGAAGCACTCCCGCTTCGGCGACTTGCGGCCGATCTCGGCGAGCAGACCGCCGACGGAGATGCGGGTGCGCGGCTGGATCTGCCCGAGCCGCGCGAGGCGGGGAAGGGCGCGGGCGGCCTCCCCGGTGAGATCGCGTGCGCCGCGGACGGCACCGACCGCGATCCCCGCGAGCCCCTTGCCGAGATCGGTCCCGACGTCGGCGAGCGTTGCGGCCGTGTGCGTGATGCGGGATGCGACCGAGACGCCCGTGCCCTCGTCGGTGGGGTTCGGCACCGCCATCGGCGCGATGCCGACGGGCCGGTCCCCGACGCCCTCGCGCCACTGCACCCATTCCCCGACCGACGGCCACGTCTGCTGGCCGGCGACACTGCCCACGACGAGTCCGAAATGACCTGCGCGCAAGGTGTATTCGTAGACCTCCGCGCGGGGTGCGGCCTTGCGGATGCCGCGCACGGCGAGCGGTTGCCCGATGTCGTCGACCTCGCCGACGACTGCGAGGACGGGACAGGTGATCTCGGCGAGGCTCACGGCCCGGTCATTGATGACGAACCCACCGCTGACCATGCGGTTGTGGGCGATGAACTGGCGCAGTACCTCCGCGACGGCGGGACCGGACCACGCCACCCATCCCTCGGTGTCGAGGAATCGGCGCTGCGGCTCGCGCGGCAACAGCGCCTCCCGGTCGTGGAGCTGGAGCAGGAAGTCGATGCGCGATCGCAGCGTCTTGACCGGATCGAGCAGCTGGAAGCCGGTGCGCGCCATCCATCCGGTGATCGCGAGGCGGTTGAAGACGTGGTCGGCAAGGAAGTCGGCGGAGTGGGTCGCGACGATCTCCGGGATCCCGAACGGCAGGGCGGCGAGGGTGTCGACCGGGCTGCCGAAGGTGATCAGGCTCGCGATGCCGCGGCTGCGCCGATAGGCCGCGACCTGATAGCAGAACATGCCACCCTGCGAGTATCCGCCGAGATGCACGTCGCGACCGGTGTAGGCACGGACGCAGTCGACGACCTCGTCGAGGGCGAGGATGTGATCGGTGAGGGTGCGCTTCCAGCCGCCCTCCTCCTGGTCGGGCGATCCGAAGTCCACGACCCAGGGATCGAGACCCGCTTCGTGGAGGCTGCCGACGGCGCCGGCGTCACGGGTGACGTCGTACACCTCGGCGGACACCATCATCGGTGGTACGAGAACGACGGGGATGCCCGTGGAGGCGGTGTCGGATTCGGGGAAGTACCGGCGGAGCCGGTACATGGAGGTGCGCTCGACGACCTGATAGGGCGACGACGACCGGCCGGGTTCGAGGCCACCGAAGCGCAGGACTTCGAGACCGTTCTGGGCAGTGGCGACGAGCCGTCGCACCGACTCGGTCACTACATCGGCGTCCAGTCCCACGGTCCGTTCCCCTTCTCGACGATGTATCCGCACCGGTCCCCGGCACCTGCGGTTCTACACCGGTACCCGCTGCATGCCGAGAGTATGTGCCAGCCTGCCACACGGCCCTCACCGTCCCGGGCAACTCGGGGTGTGCCCGGGACGGCAGGCGTGTCAGTCGCGAACCCGGTCGCGCAGTTGTGCCGCGGCGTCGCGCACGCGGCCGAGTTGCTCGGCCACCCGCACGCCCGCGGTGCCGCCGCGAGCGTCGCGCGAGGCGATGGAGCCTTCGACGGTGAGCACTTCCCGCACCTGCGGGGTCAGTGCCGGATCTACACCGGCCAACTCATCGTCTGTGAGGTCCTCGAGGCCGGCTCCGCGGCCTTCGGCGACCCGCACGCACGCCCCGGCCGCCTCGTGGGCGACGCGGAACGGCACACCCTGGCGGACCATCCACTCGGCGATGTCGGTCGCGAGGGTGAATCCGGCGGGTGCGAGCTCGGCCATGCGCTCGGTGTGGAAGGTCAGCGTCGAGACGAGCCCTGCGATCGCCGGGAGCAGCAGCTCGAGCTGTGCGACGGAGTCGAAGACCGGCTCCTTGTCCTCCTGCAGGTCGCGGTTGTAGGCCAACGGCTGCGCTTTGAGCGTGGCCAGCAGACCGGTGAGGTTGCCGATGAGGCGACCGGCCTTACCGCGGGTGAGCTCGGAGACGTCCGGGTTCTTCTTCTGCGGCATGATCGACGACCCGGTCGACCATTCGTCCGCGAGGGTGACGTACCCGAACTCGGGGGTGCTCCACAGGATGATCTCCTCCGCCATGCGGGAGAGGTCGACGGCGATCTGCGCGAACACGAACGCCGCTTCTGCAGCGAAGTCGCGGGAGCTGGTGGCGTCGATCGAGTTGTCCGCCGCCGAGTCGAAGCCCAGGTCGGCCGCAATCGCGTCGGGGTCGAGACCGAGCGACGATCCGGCGAGCGCTCCCGACCCATACGGCGAGACCGCCGCGCGCTTGTCGAAGTCGCGTAACCGGTCGACGTCGCGCAGCAACGGATGCGCATGGGCGAGCAGGTGGTGCGCGAGCAGCACGGGCTGCGCCGCCTGCAGGTGCGTCTTGCCCGGCATGACGGCATCGGGGTGCGCCGCGGCCTGGTCGGCGATCGCATCGACCACATCGAGGACACCGTCGGCGATGCGCCGCGCGCTGTCGCGCAGCCACATGCGGAACAGCGTCGCGACCTGGTCGTTGCGGGAGCGGCCCGCGCGGAGCCGGCCGCCGACCTCGGGGCCGACCCGTTCGATGAGTCCCCGTTCGAGCGCGCCGTGCACGTCCTCGTCGGACTCGGCGGGGCCGAACGCACCGGAGGCCACATCGGCGGCGAGCCGGTCGAGGCCGTCGAGCATCGTTGCGAGGTCGTCGTCGGTGAGGAGTCCGGCACGGTGCAGAACCTTGGCGTGGGCCTGGGAGGCGCGCACGTCGTACGGGGCGAGCGCCCAGTCGAAGTGCGTGGACTTGCTCAGCGCCGCCATGGCGGCGGCCGGTCCGGATGCGAACCGGCCGCCCCACAGGGCACCTTCGTTGGTGCCGTGAGCCGTCATGACTACAGGCCCAGATCGCGCTTCGCGGCGACCTTCGACGACAGGCCGTGGATCTGCACGAAGCCCTTGGCGTTGGACTGGTCGAAGCTGTCGCCCTCGTCGTAGGTGGCGAGGTTGAAGTCGTACAGCGACTCGGGGCTGCGACGGCCGTTGACGGTGATGTGTCCGCCGTGGAGCACCATGCGGATGTCGCCGGTGACGCGCTCCTGAGTGTTCTTGATGAAGGCGTCGAGGGCGGTCTTCAGCGGCGAGTACCACAGGCCGTCGTACACCAGCTCGCTCCAGCGCTCCTCGACGCGACGCTTGTAGCGGCCGAGTTCGCGCTCGAGGGTGACGTGCTCGAGTTCCTGGTGCGCGGTGATGAGGGCGATGGCGCCGGGGGCCTCGTAGATCTCGCGGCTCTTGATGCCGACGAGGCGGTCCTCGACCATGTCGAGGCGGCCCACACCCTGAGCGCCGGCGCGACGGTTGAGTTCCTGGATGGCCTCGAGGACGGTGACGTGCTTGCCGTCGATCGCGACGGGGCGACCGGCCTCGAAGCTGATGATCAGCTCGTCGGGGGCCTGCCAGTGGGCGGTGGGGTCCTCGGTGTAGTCGTAGACGTCCTTGGTGGGGGCGTTCCACAGGTCCTCGAGGAAGCCGGTCTCGACGGCGCGGCCCCAGACGTTCTGGTCGATGGAGAACGGCGAACGCTTGGTGACGTTGATGGGCAGGCCGTTCTCCTCGGCGAAGGCGATGGCCTTCTCACGGGTCCAGGCGTAGTCGCGGACCGGTGCGATGACCTGGAGGTCGGGTGCGAGGGCGCCGAAGCCGACCTCGAAGCGGACCTGATCGTTGCCCTTACCGGTGCAGCCGTGGGAGACGACGGTGCCACCGTGCTCGCGGGCGGCCTGCACGATGTGCTTGACGATCAGCGGGCGGCTGATGGCCGAGACGAGCGGGTAGCGATCCATGTAGAGCGCGTTGGCCTGGACGGTGGGCAGGCAGTACTCGTTGGCGAACTCGTCCTTGGCGTCGACGACGATCGATTCGACGGCACCGCAGTCGAGGGCGCGCTGACGCACGACCTCCATGTCCTCGCCACCCTGGCCGAGGTCGATGGCCACGGCGACGACCTCCTTGCCGGTCTCCTTGCCGATCCAGCTGATGGCGACGGAGGTGTCCAGCCCGCCCGAATAGGCGAGTACGACGCGTTCGGCCATTGTCTTTGTGCTCCTTCGTATTTCGACGTGCGTCTATGAGTGGTAGGTCAGGCGAGTGATTCGATTTTCGCGGCCAGTTCGGCTCCCGTCGTCGGTTCGCGGGCGATGACCGCGATGGTGTCGTCGCCGGCGATCGTTCCGACCACCTCGGGTAATGATGCCCGATCGAGTGCACTGGCCAGATAGTGCGCCGCCCCCGGCGGGGTGCGCAGCACGGCGATGTTGCCGCTGGAGTCGGTGGACACCAGCAGTTCGCCGAGCAACCGGGACAGGCGGTCGGTGCCTCCGGTCACGCCGCGCACAGGGCTGCCGTCCTCCGGGACGACGTACACCCCGGCGCCCCCATCGGCCGCGCGGAGCTTGACGGCGCCGAGTTCCTCGAGGTCGCGGGACAGGGTGGCGGTGGACACCTCGATGCTGTCCTCGGCGAGGAGTGCGGCGAGTTCGGTGTGGCTGCGCACCGGGTGCGCGGCGAGGAGTGCGACTATGCGGGCCTGCCGCGCCGCGCGCGTCGGCGCCGTCGCCGCACTGTCCGCATGGTTCGCCGCGGTGCTCACGGTCAGCTCCGGCTCTGCTCGAGCAGCCACACCAGCAGGGCCTTCTGTGCGTGGAGGCGGTTCTCGGCTTCGTCCCACACCACAGACCGCGGTCCGTCGATGACCTCGGCGGTGATCTCCTTGCCGCGGTAGGCCGGCAGGCAGTGCAGCACGATCGCGTCGGTGTCGGCAAGGGAGACGAGGTCGTCGTTCAGCTGGAACGGCCGGAAGGGTGCCTCGCGATCCTTGCCGTCGTCCTCCTGCCCCATCGACACCCAGGTGTCGGTGACGAGCACATCGGCGCCGCTGGCTCCGGTACGCGGGTCGTCGGTGACGGTGACGCTGCCGCCGGTCTCCTCTGCCCGTGCGCGGCTCGCGTCGACGACCTGCGAGTCGGGGGTGAACCCGGCCGGGGACGCGATGGTCACGTGCATGCCGGCGGTGACGCCGCCGAGCATCAGCGAGTGCGCCATGTTGTTGGCGCCGTCGCCGAAGTAGGTCATCCGCAGGCCCGCGGTGGCGCCCTTGTTCTCGCGGATGGTCTGCAGGTCGGCGAGGACCTGGCAGGGGTGGAAAGTGTCGGTGAGCGCGTTGACGACGGGCACGGTCGAGTGCTCGGCGAGCGTCTCGATGCGGTCCTGGCCGTAGGTGCGCCACACGACCGCTTCGGTGAACCGGGAGAACATCCGGGCGGTGTCCTCGAGGGTCTCACCCTTCCCGATCTGGGTGGAGCCGGTGTCGACGACGACGGCGTGCCCGCCGAGTTGGGCGATGCCGGCGTCGAAGGAGAAGCGGGTGCGGGTGGAGGTCTTGTCGAACAGCACGGCGACGCTGAGGGGCCCTTCGAGGGGGCGGCGGGACAGCGGCGCCTTCTTCAGTTCGGCGGCGAGTTCGAGCACCTCGGTCTGTTCGGCCGGGGTGAGGTCGTCGTCGCGCAGGAAATGGCGGAGCACGGGTCGTCAGTTCCCTTCCCGGTCGGCGGTGTCGAGGACGGCGGGCAGCGCCGTCACGAAGCTCTCGGCCTGCTGTTCGGTGAGGATCAGCGGGGGCGCGAGGCGGATCACGTCCGGTGCGGCGGCGTTGACGAGGAAACCGGCCTCGCGGGCGGCGGTCTCGACGGCCGGCGCCTTCGCGGCGGTGAGGACGACACCGAGGAGCAGCCCGGAGCCGCGCACGTGCGAGACGAGCGGGTGCCCGAGTTCCTCGATGCCGGCGGCGAGGGTCTTCCCGACGGTGTTCACGTGGTCGAGCAGGTTGTGCTCGTCGATCGTGCGCAGCACCGCGAGGGCGGCCGCGGCGCACACCGGGTTGCCACCGAAGGTGGTGCCGTGCTTGCCGGGCCGGAACAGCTCGGCGGCCGGACCGGTGGCGAGGACCGCACCGATGGGCAGTCCGCCGCCGAGGCCCTTGGCGAGGGTCATCACATCGGGGGTGATGCCCGCTGCCTGGTGGGCGAAGAAGGTACCGGTGCGGGCGATACCGGTCTGGACTTCGTCGAGCACGAGCAGGGCGCCGCGTTCGGTGGTGATGCGACGCGCGCCGGCGAGATAACCCTCGGGCGGGACGACGACGCCGGATTCGCCCATGATCGGTTCGAGGAAGACGGCGGCGGTGTTCTCGTCCACCGCGGCCTCGAGGGCGTCGAGGTCGCCGTAGGGCACGAACTCGACGCCGGCGGGCATCGGTTCGAAGGGGGCGCGCTTGTCGGGCTGGCCGGTCAGGGCGAGGGCGCCCATGGTGCGGCCGTGGAAGGCCTTCTCGCACGCGACGATCCTCGGCCGTCCGGTGAGCCGGGCGATCTTGAAGGCCGCCTCGTTGGCCTCGGTGCCGGAATTGCAGAAGAAGGCGCGGCCCTCGTGACCGAAGCGATCGAGGAGCTTCTCGGCGAGTTCGAGCACCGGCGGCGAGGCGTACAGGTTCGACACGTGGCCGAGCTGGTTCAGCTGGGCGGTGACGGCCTCGATGATCGCCGGGTGGCGGTGGCCGAGGCTGTTGACGGCGATGCCGCCGAGCAGGTCGAGGTACTGCTTGCCGTCGGCGTCGGTGAGCACGGCACCGTCGCCCGCGACCAGCGCGACCTTGGGCACGCCGTAGTTGTTCATCAGCGAACCCGCCCAGCGCTGCTGGAGGTCGGACGTGCCGGTCATGCGGGGCCTTCCTTCTCGGAGGACGGCACCACCATGGTGCCGATGCCTTCTTCGGTGAACAGTTCGAGGAGCACGGAGTGCGGCTGGCGCCCGTCGATGACGTGCGCGGTGGGCACTCCCCCCTGAACGGCGCGCAGGCACGCCTCCATCTTCGGGACCATGCCGGAGTCGAGCGACGGCAGCAGCGCGGTAAGCGCGTCGGCGTCGATCCGCGAGGTGAGCGAGCTGCGGTCGGGCCAGTTCGTGTAGAGGCCTTCGACGTCGGTGAGCACGACCAGCTTCTCCGCGCCGAGCGCTTCGGCAAGGGCGGCCGCGGCGGTGTCGGCGTTGATGTTGTGCACCACGCCGTCGGCGTCGGGCGCGATCGTGGAGACGACGGGGATGCGCCCGGCGGCGATGAGGTCGAGCACCGCGCCGGGGTCGACGCTGGTGACGTCGCCGACGAGCCCGATGTCGGTGGCCTCGCCGTCGACGACGACCGTGCGGCGGGTCGCGGTGAACAGTCCGGCGTCCTCGCCGGAGGTGCCGACGGCGTAGGGGCCGTGGCTGTTGATCAGGCCGACGAGTTCGCGTCCGACCTGCCCGAAGAGCACCATCCGCACGACGTCCATGACCTCGGGGGTGGTGACACGGAAGCCGCCGCGGAATTCACCTGCGAGGCCGAGTCGCTCGAGCATGGCGTTGATCTGCGGGCCGCCGCCGTGCACGACGACGGGGTGGATGCCGACGGTGCGCAGGAACGCCATGTCGGCGGCGAAGGCGGTCTTGAGGGTGTCGTCGATCATGGCGTTGCCGCCGTACTTGACGACGACGATCTTGTCGCGGAACTTCTGCAGCCACGGCAGGGCCTCGGCGAGGACGAACGCCTTCTGGTGCGAGGTGAGGTCGGCGATCAGTGCGTCGGTCACGTCGTCTCCTGTGTTCGTTCCGGTCACGACGAGTACGCCGAGTTCTCTTCGACGTAGGCGTGCGAGAGGTCGGTGGTGCGGATGGACACCTGCGCGTTGCCGAGGCCGAGGTCGATGTCGAGTGCGATGTCGGCCGCGGACAGGTCGACCTCGCGGGCGCCGGGCGCACCGACACCGTCGATGCACACCGGGTTGCCGTTGAACGACACGGAGATCTTGTCGGGGTCGAGTTCGATCGGGGCGATGCCGATGGCGGCGAGCACGCGGCCCCAGTTTGGGTCGGAGCCGAACAGTGCGGTCTTGACGAGGCTGTCGCGGGCGACGGTGCGGGCACCGATCAGGGCGTCGTCCTCGCTGGCGGCGCCGCGGACGGTGACGGTGACCCGCTTGGTGACGCCCTCGGCGTCGGCCATCATCTGCTCGGCGAGGTCGTCGCACACGGCGAGGACGGCGGCGTTGAGCTCGTCCTGGCTCGGGGTGATCCCGCTCGCGCCGGAGGCCAGCAGCAGCACGGTGTCGTTGGTGGAGGTCGCGCCGTCGACGTCGAGGCGGTCGAAGGTGAGCCGGGACGCGTGGCGCAGCGCGGTGTCGAGCTGATCGGCGGTCGCGACGGCGTCGGTGGTGACCACGCACAGCATCGTCGCCAGGGCGGGGGCGAGCATGCCGGCGCCCTTGGCCATGCCGCCGACGTTCCACTTGTCGGCGTGGTGCAGGGCGGCCTGCTTGGGCACGGTGTCGGTGGTCATGATCGCGTAGGCGGCGTCGGTGCCACCGGAGATGCCTCCGGCGAGTTCGTGGACGATCTCCTGCACCCCGGAGAGCACCTTGTCCATCGGCAGACGGTCGCCGATCAGGCCGGTCGAGCACACGGCGACCTCACCGGCACCGGTCTCGGTGCCCCAGTTGCTCAGGGCGTCGGCGACGGCCTCGGCGGTGGCGTGGGTGTCCTGGAAACCACCGGCGCCGGTGCACGCGTTGGCGCCGCCGGAGTTGAGGATCACCGCGCGCAGGCTGCCGGACTTCAGCACCTGCTGGGACCACAGGACGGGGGCGGCCTTGACCTTGTTGGTGGTGAACACACCGGCGGCGGTGAGTTCGGGGCCCTCGTTGACCACGAGCGCGAGGTCCTGTCTGCCCGAGACCTTGATGCCGGCGGGGATGCCGGCGGCCCGGAAGCCGGCGGGACTGGTGACACCCTGGGTGCGGATCAGGCGTCCCCCGGCGATCTCGGTGGCGCCGGTGTAGACGTCGTCTGCGTACTTGTTCTCGGTCACGGAGCCACTCCCACGGTGGACAGGCCGGCGGTCTCGGGCAGGCCGAGTGCCAGGTTCATCGATTGCACGGCGGCACCGGCGGTGCCCTTGGTGAGGTTGTCGAGCGCGGCGACGACGATGAGCAGTCCGGCGTCGGTGTCGACGGTGACGGCGATCTGGACGGCGTTCGAGCCGACCACCGCGCCGGTGGCCGGTAGTGCGCCTTCCGGCAGCAGCTGCACGAACGGTTCGTCGGCGTAGGCCTTCTCGTAGACGGCGCGGGCCTCGGCGGCGGTCACCGTGGTCGGTGCGGTGCAGGTCGCGAGGATGCCGCGCGGCATGGGCGCGAGGACCGGGGTGAACGAGACCTTCACGTCGGTGTCGGCAAGAGCGGAGAGGTTCTGCTTGATCTCCGGGGTGTGCCGGTGGGCGCCGCCGACGCTGTAGGCGCGGACCGAGCCCATGACCTCGGAGCCGAGCAGGTCGACCTTCGGGGACTTCCCGGCGCCGGAGGTGCCGGAGACGGCCACGACGTTCACGACGGGTTCGACGATGCCGGCGGCGACGGCCGGTGCGAGTGCGAGCAAGGCGGAGGTCGGGTAGCAACCGGGGACCGCGATGCGGGTGGCGCCGACGAGGGCGTCGCGCTTGCCGGGCAGCTCGGGCATGCCGTAGGGCCAGGTGCCGGCGTGGTCGCTGCCGTACCAGCGCTGCCAGTCGGCGGCGTTCTCGAGCCGGAAGTCGGCGCCACAGTCGATGACGACGGTCGTCTCGGGCAGCTGCTCGGCGATCACGGCGGAGTGGCCGTGCGGCAGGCCGAGGAAGACGACGTCGTGCCCGAGCAGGGTGTCGATGTCGGTGGCGCCGAGCACGCGGTCGGCGAGCGGCAGCAGATGGGGATGGAACTCGCGCAGGGTGGCGCCCGCGTTACCCCCGGCGGTGAGCGCGCCGATGACGAGCGAGCCGTCCTGGTAGGCGGGGTGGCCGAGGAGCAGGCGCAGGATCTCGCCGCCCGCGTAGCCGCTGGCGCCGGCCACGGCGACCCGTAGCGGCGACTCGGAGGTGGCGGTGAAGTCCGGTGAAGTACCCATACGAATGATTATGCACTCTCATGCAAATCATTTCATAGGGGGTGTCCCTTTCGGAGGATTCACTCCGACCGCAACGACCGCCGGATCTCCGCGAGCCGGTCGGCAGCGGCCGCCTTGCGCTCCTCGTACTGCTCCTCGAGCGTGCGACCCGCACCCGTCGCGTGCGCGAGTTCCTCCGCGCCGAGCGCGGTCGCCGAACGCTGTTCGATCTTCTCACGCACCGATTCGAAGGTCGGCACCCCGTCCGCGGTGTATCCGGTGATCTCCTCGATCGTCGGTGCGCGGACCGGGCCGTCGACGGATCCGGTGTCGACGACACCCGGTTCGACGATCTCGGCGTCGTGGACCTGAGCGTCGTGGACGTCTTCCTCGCGTGGGGTCACGTCGGGATCGGGGCTCGGCTCCGGGTCGATCGGCGGCACGTCCGGGATGTCCGGGGCCGGGGGAATATCCGGCACCGTCGGCGTCTCCGGCCCGGCCGGGGTCACGTCGGGGACGGGCTGCTCCGGCTTGTCGGGCTCCTCGGGAGACGGCACCCGGCCGGCTTCGTCCTTGCTCATGCCTCCAGGCTACGTCGCTCGGCTGCCACTGAGTCCTCTTCGGCGCGAACCTGCAGATACGCCTCGAGGGCCTCCCGGCTCGTGTACCGCAGGGGCACACCGAGTTCCTCACGCAACCGCCGGTTGTCGAGCACCGGACGGTACTGCAGGAAGGCGACCCGCTCCGGGCCGTGCTCGGTCGATCCCCACGCGCGCCCGATCCTCAGGGCGAACTTCAGGACCGCGGCGGGCACCGTGAGAGTCTCGCGGTTCGTCATCGCGGCGATCTCGGGCACGGTGACCGTCGAGGTGCCGTGGGCGGGCGCCGACCTGGGGAAGCTGCCCGGCGTCGCGTCGATCCGCACCCACGTGGTCTCGGAATGGTTCACCGAGGGCGGGGCGTGGCGGCTGAACGCGCTCGGTCCGGGAGAGCGAGGGGAACTGACGTCGGGCTCCCGGCGGGTGGGTGAGCGGCGCGGACGCACGACGATCTCCGCCACCGATCGCGCGATCCTGTCGGCGCTCGCGGTCGACGGCCGCACCCCGATGCGCACCCTCGCGGAGATCGCCGGGCACATCCTCGACCGGGCGGTCCGCAAGGTCACCACGGTCCCGCCCGAGGTGTGGCTGCCGGGCGGGGACGCGGGCGGCTCAGGCGCGTAGTTCGGCACCGACCGCGGTGGCCGCGGCGGCCACCGCTGCCTCGCGGGCGGCGCTGGCCTCGTCCTCGGTGAGGGTGCGATCGAGGGCGCGGAAGCGCAGCGCGAACGCGAGGGACTTGCGGTTCTCCCCCAGCTGGGCGCCCTGATAGACGTCGAACAGACGGATGTCCTCGAGCAGCTCGCCGCCACCCGAGCGCAGGGCGCTCTCGACGTCGGCGGCCGGCACATTCGCGTCGACCACGACCGCGACGTCCTGCAGGACCGCCGGGAACGGCGAGACCACCGGCGCCGGAAGCGATTCCACGATCGGTAACGCGTCGAGGTCGAGTTCGAAGGCGCACGTGCGTGCGGGCAGACCGGCCCGTTCGATCACCGCGGGATGCAGTTCACCGGCGTGGCCGACGACGACCCCGTCGACAAGCAGTTCGGCGCAGCGGCCGGGATGCCAGGGCAGGTACTGCGCGGCGCGGCGCTCGAGGCGCACCCCGGCGGCACGTGCCACGGTCTCCGCGGCGGCGAAGGCATCGAAGGCATCGGCGGCGCGTCCCGTGCCCCACGGCCCGGCCGGTTCGCGCAAACCGGCGAGCACACCACCGACGTGGACCGGCTGCTTCGGCAGCGACCCTTCGAGCAGGGCGATCTCGTCGTCGGTGGGACGACGGTCGACCGGGAGCGCGTCGACCGGCTTGGTCTCGGAAGTGGGATGCACGACCTGCGCGATTGCGTAGAGCGACAGGTCGCGCTGGCCGCGCGAGACGTTGCGGCCGAGGATCTCGAGCAGGCCCGGCAGCAGCGTGGTGGCCAGCTCCGGACGATCGGCTTCGAGGGGGTTGAGCACCTTGGTGGTCACCCGGCGCGGGTCGTCGGCGTCGAGCTTCCAGGTATCGAACACGCCGGCCGGCAGGAACACCGGAGCCAGGACCTCGACATAGCCGTCGTGGGCGAGCGCGCGGGAGACGGCGCGGCGGCGCTTCTGCGTGGCCGTGAGACCGCGGCCGGCGGGAGCGGTGGGCAGCACCGACGGGATCTGCTCGAGGCCTTCGAGGCGCAGCACCTCCTCGACCAGGTCGGCAGGCTGACGCAGGTCGGGGCGCCAGGTCGGCGGGGTGACGACGAGCTGGCCGTGGCCGTCCTCGCCGACACCGACCTCGACCGCGCATCCGATCTGCGTGAGACGGCGGGCAGCGGTGCCGTTCGGGTAGCTCACCCCGGCCATGCGGTCGGGCAGGTCGATGTCCATGCGGATCGTCGGACTCTCGGTGGGCACGACGATGTCGGTGAGGGTCGACTCCACGCGGCCGCCGGCGATCTCGACGAGCAGGCTCGCGGCCCGGTCGAGCGCGGCGCGGGCCAGGGCCGGATCGACGGTGCGCTCGAAACGCTTGCCCGCCTCGCTGCTGACCTTGTGCCGACGGTTGCCGCGGAAGACGGCGAGCGGATCCCAGGCGGCGGCCTCGAGCAGCACGTCGGTGGTGCTGTCGCCGACCTCGGTGGTCGCGCCGCCCATGATGCCGGCGAGGGAGATCACCCCGGAGTCGTCGGTGATGACGACGTCCTCCGGATCGAGATCGCGCTCGACACCGTCGAGGGTGGTGAGCTTCTCCCCTGCCCGGGCGCGTCGCACGACCAGCTCACCCTGCAGGCTGGCGGCGTCGAAGGCGTGCAGCGGCTGGCCGAGTTCGAGCATGACGTAGTTGGTCACGTCGACGGCCGGGGAGATCGGGCGGACACCGGCGGTGTGCAGGCGGCGCTGCATCCACCACGGGGTGACGGCCTTCGGGTCGATGCCGGTGACGCGGCGTGCGGCAAACCGGGTGGCCTTCGTCTCGGACTCGAGCCGGATCGGGTAGGCCTCCCCGCCGTCGGACGGCAGTGCCGGCACGGCCGCGGGATCGGCGAATTCGAGGTCGAAGCCGCACGCGAGTTCGCGGGTGAGGCCGCGGACGGAGAAGCAGTATCCGCGGTCGGGGGTGATGTTCAGTTCGACGACGGTGTCGTCGAGACCGAGCAGATCGTTGGCGTCGGTGCCGGGTTCGGCCGTGCCGGGCTCGAGCACGAGGATGCCGGAGTGGTCCTTGCCGATGCCCAGCTCGGACAGCGAGCAGATCATGCCGTCGGAGATGTGCCCGTAGGTCTTGCGCGATGCGATGGCGAAGCCGCCGGGAAGCACGGCGCCGGGCAGGGCGGCGATGATGAGGTCGCCCTCGGCGAAGTTGCGGGCACCGCACACGATGCCGCGCGGTTCCTCCTCACCGACGTCAACCTTGCAGAAACGGATGGGCTTCTTGAATTCGGTGAGCTCGGTGATCTCCACGACCCGTCCGACGACGAGGTTGTCGATGCGGCCGAGGGTCTCGATGTCCTCGACCTCGAGTCCGACCCGGACGAATCCCGCGTCGAGTTCCTCGGCGGTGACGTTCCACTCCGGGGTGGCGCGCTGCAGGATCTCGGTCAGCCAGGACTGCGCTACTCGCACTTGTGCTCAGCTCTTTCGTTCGGTCGTCGGTCGGTGGAGTCGGTGTCGGGAGCGGGCTGTCAGCCCTGCACGCCGAACGGCAGGGTGAAGCGCACGTCGCCCTCGACGATGTCGCGCATGTCGGGGATGCCGTTGCGGAACTGCAGGGTGCGTTCGAGGCCCATTCCGAACGCGAACCCGGTGTACACGTCGGGGTCGATGCCCGAGGCCCGGAGCACATTGGGGTTGACCATGCCGCAGCCGCCCCACTCGACCCAGCCGGCGCCGCCCTTCTTGTTCGGGAACCACACGTCCACCTCGGCGGACGGTTCGGTGAACGGGAAGTAGTTCGGGCGCATCCGGGTGCGGGTCTCCGGCCCGAACAGCGCCCGCGCGAACGCGTCGAGGGTGCCGCGCAGGTGCGCCATGGTCAGGCCCTTGTCGACGGCGAGACCCTCGACCTGCGAGAAGACCGGGGTGTGGGTGGCGTCGAGTTCGTCGGTGCGGAAGGTGCGGCCGGGGCACACGACGTAGATCGGGATGTCGCGGTGCAGCATGGTGCGGACCTGCACGGGCGAGGTGTGGGTGCGCAGCACCTGCCGCGAACCCTCCGGGGCGATGTGGAAGGTGTCCTGCATCGTGCGCGCCGGATGGTCGGGCAGAAAGTTCAGGGCGTCGAAGTTGAAATGCTCGGTCTCGACCTCGGGGCCTTCGGCGACCTCCCAGCCCATCGCGACGAAGACGTCGGCGACCTCGTCGGAGATGATCGAGATCGGGTGGCGGGCGCCGAGCGCGCGGCGGGTCGCGGGAAGGGTGACGTCGACGGCTTCGGCGACGAGGACCGCGGCGTCGCGTTCGGCCTGCAGCACGGCCTTGCGGTCGTCGAAGGCGGCCTGCGCGCTGGTGCGGTGGGCGTTGACCCGCTTGCCGGCGTCGGCGCGCTCGTTGCCGGGCAGCGAGCCGAGGGCGCGCTTGGCGAGGGAGATGGGCGCCTTGTCGCCGAGGTGGTCGATCTTCGCCTGGGCGAGTTCGTCGAGGTCGGTCGCAGCGGCGAACGCGTCGATCGCGGACTTCTCGGCGGCGGTGAGCGCGTCCTCGGTCAGGGCGCTCGGATCGACTGCCGGCGGGGTCCCGCCCTCTTTCTTGGCCACGACCGGTGCATCTCCTTCTTCGGACGAACGGGTGATCTCGGTGGTGCGGTCCGGGCCGGAGGCCGCGGCGCACCCGGGAAATCCTATGTGATGGGCCGAGCGGCCCGATGTTGCACCCGCGCGCTCGCATACAGGCAGATCGAGGCGGCGGTGGCGAGGTTGAGCGATTCGGCGCGTCCGCGGATGGGGATGCGGACGCGGTGGTCGGCGCGGGCGGCGACCTGCGGATCGAGTCCGTGGGCCTCGTTGCCGAACAGCCACGCGGTGGGCGCGGCGAGCAACTCGTCGGCGTCGTCGAGGTCGATCTCCCCGTCGGCGGCCGTCGCGAGGATCTGCACGCCGGCCTCGGCGAGCGTGGCCAGTACCCGGTCGGTGTCGCGTTCGCGCGCGACCGGCAGGTGGAAGATGCTGCCGGCCGAGGAGCGCACGCACTTGCCGTTGTGCGGGTCGACGCTGTCGCCGGCGAGGACCACGGCGTCGGCGCCGACGGCGTCGGAGACGCGGATGAGGGTGCCGGCGTTGCCGGGTTCGGCGACCGCGACGGGCACGGCGAGCAGCCGCGACCGCGGGGTCACCGCTTCGGCGAGCGGCACGTCGAGGGTGTCGCACACAGCGACGAGGCCGGGCGGGGTGACGGTGTCGGACAGCCGGGCGGCGGCCCGCTCGGTGACGATCCCCACGCGCACACCCTTGTGGCGTGCTTCGTCGACGACCGTCGCGTACCGGCCGGCGGCCGCCTCGGTGACGAATAGTTCGTGCACGCGTGCAGCGGCGAGCGCCTCGGTGACGGAGTTCTCACCCTCGGCGAGGAACCGCCCGGTCTTGCGACGCTCGGCGGTCCGGAGCAGTTTCACAGCAGAAACGACCCGTGGTGTGCGCTCGGTGAGCGTGTCCACGGGTCGTTCCTGGATGTTGTCGTAGCTCAGGGCAGCACTCAGGCAGCCGGAGCGTTGACGTCGGCCGGAAGGGCAGCCTTGGCGACGGCCACGAGGCCGGCGAAGGCTTCAGCGTCGGAGACGGCGAGCTCGGCGAGGATCTTGCGGTCCACCTCGACACCGGCGGCCTTTAGGCCCTGGATGAAGCGGTTGTAGGTGATGTCGTTGGCGCGGGCAGCAGCGTTGATGCGGCTGATCCACAGCTTGCGGAAATCACCCTTGCGGGCGCGACGGTCGCGGTAGGCGTAGGTCAGCGAGTGAAGCTGCTGCTCCTTGGCCTTGCGGTACAGACGCGAGCGCTGTCCGCGGTAGCCCTTCGAGGCCTCGAGAATCGAACGACGCTTCTTCTGGGCGTTGACGGCCCTCTTCACGCGTGCCACTGGTTATGTGTCCTGTCAGAGTTCGGGGGACGAACGAGGTGTCCCCGGATGGATCGGTCGGAGAGGCTCAGAGCCCGAGCATGCGCTTGACGCGCGGAGCGTCGGCATCGGCGACGACGGCCTTGCCGTCGAGGCGACGCGTCACCCGCGAGGACTTGTGCTCGAGCAGGTGGCGGCGACCCGCCTTCTGGCGCAGGACCTTTCCGCTACCGGACACCTTGAATCGCTTCGCGGTGCCGCTGTGGGTCTTCGACTTGGGCATGGAGTCCTCAGTTCTTGTCGTGTGCGTACATCGGTGCTCACGGACAGCACCGGATGTGCTGCCTGAGCGGGCTAGTTGCTCGGGGCGTCGCCCGTCCCGGGAGCCGGCGCGGACGGCGCGGACTCCGTGGTCGGGGCAGCGGAGGCTGCCGGGCGCGGTGCGGCCTGCGCCGGTGCGGCCTGCGCGGCTTCCTGAGCCTTCGCGCGGGTCTTCGCACCCTTGTGCGGGGCCAGCACCATGGTCATGTTCCGGCCGTCCTGCTTCGGACTGGTCTCGATGAAGCCGAGGTCGGCGACATCGGCGCCGAGGCGCTGCAGCAACCGGTATCCGAGTTCGGGGCGCGACTGCTCGCGGCCGCGGAACATGATCGTGACCTTGACCTTCGAACCGGCCTCGAGGAAGCGCACGACGTTGCGCTTCTTGGTCTCGTAATCATGGTCGTCGATCTTCGGACGGAGCTTCTGCTCCTTGATCACGGTCTGCTGCTGGTTCTTGCGCGATTCGCGCGCCTTCTGCGCGGCTTCGTACTTGAACTTGCCGTAGTCCATGATTTTGCAGACCGGCGGCCGGGCGTCGGGCGCCACCTCGACAAGGTCGAGGTCGGCTTCGATTGCCAGGCGGAGGGCATCTTCAACACGCACGATTCCGACCTGTTCACCGCCGGGTCCGACGAGCCGGACTTCGGGAACTCGGATGCGTTCGTTGATGCGGGTCTCAGCGCTGATGGGGCCTCCTAGGTAGAGCGGTGTGGTCGGTTTGACCGCACCGCAGCACGTGGCCCTACTCCTCGACAAGAAGACCCCGCTGTGGTGCCGAGGCTCCACGCGGGGTCCGATACCGACCGGTCGACGGCACCCAGCTCACGCTGCGTGATCCGCACCGCCCGATGCAGGGCGGACATCCGGGCTTCTACGCCCGGAGGACCGGACCTCTCAGCTGCATCGATGTGCCGCCAGAGGTGGGAGTCGGACTCCACTTTGCTGCCCACGGAGGATCACCGCGGGCGGTCGTGGGATCAAGTCTAACAAAAAGCCACGTCGACGACGAATCGGCGCGTCGGCGCCGCACCCGCACGGTCGGCGCCGAGCGGCGCGACCCTATGCTCGACGCTATGACGGATGCTCCCGAGACCCCCGATCAGGACGCTGCGGCGGAGGATGTGCGCGAACTCGCCGACATCCCGGCCGTCGAGGTGATCAGCCGCGCAGCCGTGATGCTCATGAGTTCGGCTGCCGAGAAGCTCGGTCTCGCCGACGAGGATCCCGACAGCAGCGCGCGACGTGACCTCGACGAGGCCCGCCGCGTGATTACCGCACTCGCCGGCCTGATCACCTCGTCGGTGGAATATCTCGGTCCGCACGCCGGCCCGCTGCGCGAAGGACTGCAGGCACTGCAGCGCGCCTTCCGCGAGGCGTCGGCGGTGCCCGACGAGCCCGGCAAGGGCCCGGGCGAGAAGTACACCGGCCCGGTCTACTGAGCCGAACCGGAGTCCCGCCCACTTCACGCTCCCCGGCTGCTTCACGAGCCACGAGATCGAGCCGCCCGCCTCTTCCGAGGCGGGCGGCTCGATTCGTCAGCTCGCGGCCGCCACCTTCTTCTTGGCGGTCTTCGCCTTCGTGGCCGACTTCGTAGCGGCAGTCTTGGTCGCGGTCGCCTTGGTCGCCTTCGTCGCGCGCTTGCGTACCGGCGCGGAAGCAGGTGCAGTGATCCGCCCGTCGAGGATCTCCGCAAGGAAGCGTCCGGTGTAGCTCTCCTCCACCGTGACCACCTCTTCCGGAGTGCCCTCCGCGACCACCGTGCCGCCACCGGAACCGCCCTCGGGACCCATGTCGATGATCCAGTCGGCGGTCTTGATGACATCGAGGTTGTGCTCGATGACGATCACGGTGTTGCCCTTGTCGACCAGACCGTTGATGACCCCGAGCAGCTTGCGGATGTCCTCGAAGTGGAGGCCCGTGGTGGGCTCGTCGAGGATGTACGCGGTGCGCCCGTTGGAACGCTTCTGCAGTTCGGCGGCGAGCTTGACGCGCTGCGCCTCACCGCCGGACAGGGTCGTCGCCGGCTGGCCCAGGCGCACGTAACCGAGACCGACCTCCGCCAGCGTGTTGAGGTAGCGGTGGATGGAGGTGACCGGCCGGAAGAACTCCGCCGCCTCCTCGATCGACATGTCGAGCACCTCGGCGATGGTCTTGCCCTTGTAATGCACCTCGAGCGTTTCGCGGTTGTAGCGGGCGCCGTGGCACACCTCGCACGGCACGTACACGTCGGGCAGGAAGTTCATCTCGATCTTCAACGTGCCGTCGCCCGAGCACGCCTCGCACCGCCCGCCCTTGACGTTGAACGAGAACCGACCCGGCTGGTAGCCGCGCACCTTCGCCTCGGTGGTGGAGGCGAACAGGCTGCGGATCTTGTCGAATACACCCGTGTAGGTCGCGGGGTTCGAGCGCGGGGTGCGGCCGATCGGCGACTGGTCGACCTGCACGAGCTTGTCGAGCTGGTCGAGTCCGTTGATGCGGGTGTGCCGTCCGGGAACCTGCCGCGCGCCGTTGAGCTTGTTGGCCATCACCGTCGCGAGAATGTCGTTGACGAGTGTCGACTTCCCGGAGCCGGAGACACCGGTGACGCAGGTGAGGACGCCGAGTGGGAACGCCACGTCGATCTCGCGCAGATTGTTCTCGCGGGCGCCGACGACGGTGACCTGCCGGCCCTTGTCGATCGGCCGCCGGAGCGCGGGGATCTCGATCTCCTCGCGTCCGGACAGATAGGCGCCGGTGAGCGATTCCGGGTTGTCGAGCAGCTCCTTGTAAGTGCCGCTGTGGACGACCGTCCCGCCGTGCTCGCCCGCGCGCGGTCCGATGTCGACGACCCAGTCGGAGGCACGGACGGTGTCCTCGTCGTGCTCGACGACGATGAGCGTGTTGCCCAGATCGCGCAGTCGCGTGAGGGTGTCGATGAGACGACGGTTGTCGCGCTGATGCAGACCGATCGACGGCTCGTCGAGCACGTACAGAACGCCGACGAGACCGGATCCGATCTGCGTGGCGAGACGGATGCGCTGTGCCTCACCACCGGAGAGGGTGCCCGCGGCGCGCGAGAGGGTGAGGTAGTCGAGTCCGACGTCGAGCAGGAAGCCGAGCCGGGCCTGGATCTCCTTGAGGACCTGCCCAGCGATGGCGGCCTCGCGGGCGCCGAGGACGAGACCGTCGAGGAAGCGTGCGCACTCGGCGATCGACAGGTCGCTCACCTCGGCAATGGACATCGCACCGAAGTCGCCCGCGCTGACCGTCACGGCCAGAATCTCGGGACGAAGGCGGGCACCGGCGCAGGCCGGGCACGGGATCTCCCGCATGTAGCCCTCGTAACGTTCCTTCGCCTGCTCGGACTCGGACTGCTCGAGACGGCGGTGCAGGAACGGCATGACGCCCTCGAACTCGGCGTAGTACGAACGGACGCGGCCGTAGCGGTTCTTGTAGCGCACGTGCACCTGCTCGGTGCTGCCCTCCAGCACGGCCTTGCGCACCTTGACGGGCAGTTTCCGCCACGGGGTGTCGATGTCGAATTCGAGGGCGTCGGCCAGGCCGGACAGCAGTCGGCCGAAGTATTCGGCGCTCTGGCCCATCGACCAGGGCGCGATCGCGCCGTCGGCCAGGCTCAGATCCGGGTCGGGCACGACGAGATCGGGATCGACCTCCTTGCGCACACCGAGACCCGCACACTCGGGGCACGCACCGTAGGGCGAGTTGAAGGAGAACGACCGCGGCTCGAGTTCGTCGATCGACAGCGGGTGCGCGTTCGGGCACGCCAGGTTCTCGGAGAACCGACGCTCGCGATCGGGGGCATCCTCCTCACGATCGACGAAGTCGAGCACGACGACACCCTCGGCGAGCCGCAGCGCGGTCTCGATGGAGTCGGTGAGTCGCTGCTGCGCGCTGGGCTTGACGGCGAGGCGGTCGACGACGACCTCGATGTCGTGCTTCTCCTGTTTCTTCAGCTTCGGCGGATCGGACAGCGGGTGGACGACCCCGTCGACACGCACGCGGGAGTAGCCCTGGACGGTCAGCTGCTCGAAGAGGTCGACGAACTCGCCCTTCCGGGTGCGCACGACGGGCGCGAGGACCTGGAAACGGGCCCCGGCCTCCATCTCCAGCACCTGGTCGACGATCTGCTGCGGCGTCTGCCGGGAGATCTGCTCGCCACAGACCGGGCAGTGCGGAGTGCCGGCCCGGGCGTACAGCAGACGCAGGTAGTCGTAGACCTCGGTGATGGTGCCCACGGTGGACCGCGGGTTGCGGTTGGTGGATTTCTGGTCGATCGACACCGCAGGCGACAGGCCCTCGATGAAGTCGACGTCCGGCTTGTCCATCTGACCGAGGAACTGGCGGGCGTAGGCCGACAACGACTCGACGTAGCGCCGCTGCCCCTCGGCGAAGATGGTGTCGAACGCGAGGCTCGACTTGCCCGAACCCGACAGCCCGGTGAACACGATCAGACTGTCGCGCGGCAGGTCCAGGTCGACACCACGCAGGTTGTGTTCCCGGGCTCCACGCACGATCAGGCGGTCTGCCACGCCACATCCTTCCTGTAGACAAGGCCGGAATTCGGCCCTCAGCCATGGTAGGCGCGGGTACCGACACGTTTCCGTGACGCACAACCGCGCGCCTCAGGCTCACGCGCGCGCACCCGAAGGTAGGTTTGGCTGCATGACGCAGCAGCTCGTGATCATCGAAGACACCTACACCGGCGACGTCACTCCCGGCGGACCCGCGCAACGCCGAAGGATTCCCGGAGCGAGCATCGTCAAACTTGCCGTCGGCGAGATGAACAACAACACCTATCTCGTCACCGACGACGCCACCGGCAAATCCGTCTTCATCGACGCCGCAAACGAACCCGACCGTCTCGTGCGATTCCTCCGCGACAACGCGCCGGAGCTCGAGCTCATCGTCACCACCCATCAGCACTGGGATCACTGGCAGGGCCTCGAGCGGGTCGCCGCGGAGACCGGTGTGCCTACCGCCGCACACGAACTCGACGCCGATCCCCTGCCGGTGACGCCCGACCGGATCCTGGCCGAGGGCGACACCGTGCAGATCGGTGAGCTGAATCTCGAGGTGATCCACCTCTCAGGACACACTCCGGGGTCGGTTGCGTTGGTCCTCACGGAACGGGGCACGGGTCGTACGCACATCTTCACCGGCGATTCACTGTTCCCCGGCGGCGTCGGCAAGACCCCGAACGACGACGCCTTCCGATCGCTCCTCGGCGACGTCGAGTCCAAGATCTTCGACCGCTTCGACGACGAGACGATCTTCTACCCCGGACACGGCAAGGACTCGACCCTCGGAGCCGAACGTCCGCATCTCGGCGAGTGGCGCAAGCGGGGCTGGTGACGGTCCGCCTCGGGCCGGACGGCACTCGGTACGAGGCCTGGCCTGCGACGGCCGGATCTGTGACACCCGAGCGTGCTCGCACGACGTCTAGTCGGGGGCACCGTCCCTGTCGGCCGACCCTTCGCCCTTGCCCGCTCCGGCGGGCTCGTCCCTGGAGCGCTCGCCCGCCATATCTGCGAAGGCCGTTCCCGAGACCATCCCGTTCGTGCCCGGCACGACCGTGGTCGGCCGCGCTCCCGGTTCGTACATGCGGTCGATCTCCTCGGCCTTCTCCCTCGCCTGCCGTTTCTCTTCGTCGTCGAGCCGATCCCAGCGGGTCGGATTCTCCGCGTCGGTCATGTCCGGGCCCCCTTCCAGCACGCGGCAACGACCCGAGCGGGCCGCTTGTGCTGCGTCCGTTCCAGCGTGCGCCCCGTCGCAGAGGCGCGGAGGCCGAACGAGGATCGGAGTTCGCCGGAATCCTCCTGTGCTCCACTGCCGCGAGTACGCTCGAAAACCGGACGAGCTCGCACGAGCACGGAGGCCTGACACTGTGGCGGATCTCGTACTGGGGCCGGTGCTCAGGCACATCGGCGATACGGACGCCACGATCTGGGTGGAGACGTCCGAGCCGTGCACGGTGCATGTGCTCGGCAGTTCCGAACACACGTGGACCGTCGCGGGGCACCATTACGCGCTGGTCACCGTCCGAGACCTCGAACCCGGATCGGTGACGCCCTACGAGGTGGATCTCGACGGCCGGGTCGTGTGGCCGCCCGTCGGTGTTGCATCGCCGCTGATCAGGACCGCGGAAGACGACCCCGAGGATTTAGTGCTCGCCTTCGGGTCGTGCCGGGTGGCCTCGGAGAGCGCGGAACCGACAGCCGTCCTCGGAAAGGACGCTCTCGTCGCCTACGCGCAGCGCATGCGTTCCCTACCGGTCGACGAATGGCCCGACGCGCTGTTGCTGCTGGGAGATCAGGTCTACGCCGACGAGCTGTCGGAGGAGATGAAGCGACGGGTCGGTGAGCGTCACGATCTGTCGGAACCGCCCGGAGCCCAGGTACGCGACTTCGAGGAGTACACCTGGCTGTACAGCCGGTCGTGGTCCGAGGACAACGTCCGATGGCTGTTGTCGAACGTGCCGACCTCGATGATCTTCGACGATCACGACGTGCACGACGACTGGAACACCTCCTATTCGTGGCGCAGGGAGATGGAGGCCTCCGCGTGGTGGGAGGAACGCATCGTCGGGGCGTTGGCGTCGTACTGGATCTATCAGCATCTCGGTAACCTCGCTCCCTCGGAGCTGGACGAGGACCCGCTCTACGACCGGGTGCGGAACTGTGCCGGGGACGCCGAACCGATCTTGCGTGCGTTCGCGTCCGGCGCCGACGAGGAAGCCGACGGCAGTCCGGGAGTGCGATGGTCGTATCGCCGCGATTTCGGACCGGTGCGTCTGCTGGTGATCGATTCGCGGTGCGGGCGGGTGCTCGCGCCCGACCGGCGCGACATGGTGTCCGATCCAGAATTCGACTGGATCGAGGAGCAGACCGACGGCGACTACGACCACCTCCTGATCGGCACGTCGCTGCCGTGGCTCCTCCCCCGCACGATGCACGACCTCGAGGCGTGGGACGAGAAGCTCGCGTCCGGTGTGCGCGGTGACCGATGGGCGCGGTGGGCCGAGAAGCTCCGGCGCGCCGCCGATCTCGAACACTGGGCGGCCTTCCGCGATTCGTTCGAGCGACTCGCCCGTTTGTTGCTGGATGTCGCTGCCGGGCGTCGCGCCGAAACGTCCGGCTGCGCGCCCGCGACAATCTGTGTCCTTTCGGGCGACGTGCACCATGCCTACGCCGCCCGCGTCCGATTCGCGACGCCGACCGCCGGCACGGTGTACCAACTGACTTGTTCGCCCCTGCACAACCACGTCCCCGCAGCTGTCCGGGTCGCCTTCCGTGCCGCATGGGGACGCAAGGCGGAGCGCGTCGTGCGGTTGCTGCTCGGTCCGGTGACGGCCGTTCCCGAGACGTCGTTCTCGTGGTTGAAGATGGCAGGTCCGAGCTTCGGGAACCAGATCGCCACCCTGCGGACGCGAGGACGCGTCGCGCACCTGACCATCGAGCGCAGCGTCGACACCGCCTCGGGTCCGCACCTGTTCGAGACCGTCACGGATCTGCCGCTCACTACTGAGGAGCGGCCGCCCGAGATTCCGACGTCCCGCGCGGCGAGTCGGCCGTCGAGGTGATGTCGGGGGCGCTCGTTGACGACGAAATTCGGGTTTTTTCGAGTTTCCGTATGGCCCGAAATATCGTTTCGTACCCTTCGGCCCTGCTTCGTGCATATTCCCGTGACGCTTGGGGTACCTGTGTCAGGGTTTGGAAACACAGCCGACCACGGGAGGAACCACATGCTCGTCCGGAGAATTGCGCGGCCCATGCTCGCGTCCATCTTCATCGCCGGGGGTATCGACGCCCTGCGGAAGCCCGAGCCGAAAGCAGGTGCCGCGCAGCCCGGGCTCGATCAGGCTGTGAACGCCTTGCCGGCGTCGATCACCGACCGGCTTCCCAGCAATCCCGAGACTCTCGTCCAGATCAACGCCGCAGTGCAGATCGGCGCCGGGACCCTGTTCGCACTCGGGAAAGCACCTCGTCTGTCCGCTCTCGCGCTGATCGGCAGCCTCGTGCCGACGACCGTCGCGGGCCATGACTTCTGGAACGTCGAGGACCCCGAGGCCCGCGCCCAGCAGCGCACCCAGCTCATCAAGAACGTGAGCCTGATCGGCGGTCTGCTCATCGCCGCCGTGGACACCGAGGGCAAGCCGTCGCTGGGCTGGCGGAGCCGTCGCGCCGCGCGTGCCGCGCAGAAGTCGGTGGCCGCTGCACTGCCGGGCCATTCCTCGGACGGTCACACGGCCGAAACGCTGCACACCGTCGCCGAGCGGGTCAAGACGCTGACGGAGGAAGCCGGCGAGCAGGGTGGACACATCCTCGAGATCGCCAAGGAACGTGCACCCGAACTCGCAGAGGCCGCACGCGAGCGGAGCAGCGGACTGCTCGAGGTCGCCCGCGACCGCGGCCCGGTGCTGACCGAACGGGCGCGCGATCGCAGCGCCGAGATCCTCGGTGTCGCGCGTGAGCGCGCCCCCGAACTCGCCGAGGGCGCCCGTGAACGCGGCACCGAACTGCTCGGGCTGGCGCGCGAGCGCACCCCTGAGCTCGCCGACGTCGCCCGCAAGCGTGGCTCGAAGCTGTGGGACACCACGGTCGATCGCAGCTCGGAATGGGCCAAGCTCGCCGAGGAGCAGTCCGCGATCCTGAACGCTCGGGCTCACGTCGCCGCGGAGAAGGCCCGTCTGCGTGCCGAGGCCGCGCGCAAGCAGGGCACGAAGGCGGAGAAGAAGCTCGCGAAGAACCTGAAGGCGTTCGAGAAGAAGAAGTAGTAGTCCGGTTACGGCACAAGGGTGCGGGCGTGCGTGGAAATCGCACGCCCGCACTGCTGTGATCAGGCTTTCTGCCCGTTTTCCTCCTGCGGCGACTAGACTTCTCGGGCACTTTCGTCGACGCGTCACCCCTGCGGCGGCGAGCGATCTCGTCCTGTCTATCCCCGAGGAGTCCCTGTGCCGGTTGATGGCGCGTCCCATCCGGAGCTCGACCGCGAGCAGGCCTACGTGGCGATGCTCTACACGCATCTCGACGGTCTGCGCGCCTACGCGAAGACCCGGCTGGCCCGCGTGCTGCGCGAGACCGGAGGCACCCCACAGGCGCGCAGCGAACGCGAGGCGTACACCCACATGTACACCGAGGACATCGCGAAGTACGACGCCGCCGAGCACGGGTTGTGCTTCGGCCGCATCGATGTGCGGGACGACGGGACGGACACCTCCGGCCCCGTGACGGAGGACGGCGCGGAGACCCGCTACATCGGCCGCCTCGGCATCCTCGACGAGGACAACGACTACGAGTCGCTGCTGCTCGACTGGCGCGCACCCCAGGCCCGCCCGTTCTACCTCGCGACCCCCGCCGCTCCGGACGGTGTCGTGCTGCGCCGCCACCTCCGCAGCCGCGGCCGCACCGTTACCGCACTGCACGACGAGTACCTCGACCTCGACGCGGCGCTCGAGCACGCCGACACCCCACCGGCCGGTGGCGTGGCCGGAGAATCGGCGCTGCTCGCCGCTCTGAACGCCGCGCGTACCGGGCAGATGCACGACATCGTGGCGACGATCCAGGCCGAGCAGGACGCGGTCATCCGGTCCGAGCATCGCAGTGTGCTCGTCGTCCAGGGTGGTCCGGGCACCGGCAAGACCGCGGTCGCGCTGCACCGCGCGGCCTACCTGCTCTACACCTACCGCAAGCAACTGGCCAAGAGCGGCGTGCTGATCGTGGGCCCGAACAGCCGCTTCCTCGACTACATCGGTCAGGTGCTGCCCTCGCTCGGTGAGACCGGCGTGCTGCTGTCGACGGTGGGGGATCTGTATCCGGGGGTCACGCCGACGATCGAGGACGATCCGATGGCCGGCGAACTGAAGGGCTCCCTGGACATGGTGAAGGTGCTCGAGAAGGCGGTCCGCGACCGGCAGGAGGTGCCCCGATCCCCCGTGCAGCTGAGTTTCGACACCTACGCGCTCACCCTCGACCGCACGATCGTGACCCGTGCGCGGGGTCGCGCCCGGTCGTCCCGTCGGCCGCACAACCTGGCCCGGCCGATCTTCGTGAACGGTGTGATCGATGCCCTCGCCGACCAGTTGGCCGGGATCATCGGATCGAACCCGCTCGGTGGCGCGAACCTGTTGAGCCGGGAGGACATCCACGACATCCGGTCCGAGATGCGTTCGGATCCCGACATCGTCGGTGCGATCGACGCGCTGTGGCCGGAACTGTCCCCGCAGCAGGTGCTCTCGGATCTGCTGGCCTCCCGCGACCGGATCGCGTCGGCGGCTCCGGCCCTGACCGACGAGCAGATCGATGCGCTGCACCGTCCCGATGCATCGGGACACTTCAGCGCCGCCGACGCTCCACTGCTCGACGAGCTCGCCGAACTGCTCGGGGTGGACGACGCCGCCGAACGCGAACGCGCGAAGCGGCGCTGGCGTAAGCAGATCGCCGACGCGCAGGGCGCACTCGACATCCTCACCGGTTCGGCACCGCAGGATCTCGAGGACGACCTCGATCCTGAACTGCTCATGGCGTACGACCTGATCGACGCCACCCAGCTCGCCGAACGGCAGAACCACCGTCGTCACGAGACCACGGCGGAGCGGGCGGCCGGCGATCGCACCTGGACGTACGGTCATGTGATCGTCGACGAGGCGCAGGAGTTGTCGGCGATGGCGTGGCGAACGATCATGCGCCGCATCCCGAATCGCTGGATGACCCTGGTGGGCGACACCGCGCAGACCGGGGATCCGGCGGGAACCGAGTCGTGGCAGCAGATTCTCGAACCGTATGTCGCGAACCGGTGGAAGAAGACCGAACTGACGGTCAACTACCGCACGCCGGCGGAGATCATGCGGATCGCGCACGCGGTGCTCGCGGAGATCGATCCCGACCAGGTGCCGCCGCGGTCGGTGCGCGAGTCCGGTTTCGAGCCGTGGTCGCAGCACGTCGAGGCGGACGCGGTGCTCGCCACCGTGCAGGCAGCTCTCGAGGCGGAGACCGGCCCGGGTACGACTGCCGTGCTCGCCCCGGCGCGACTCGTGGGTGCGTGGGAGCATCTCGCGTCCGAGTCGGTCACGGTCGCGACCGTCAAGGAGGTCAAGGGACTCGAGTTCGACGCGGTGCTGCTCGTCGAACCTGCGGAGATTCTCACCGATTCCTCACGCGGGATGAACGACCTGTACGTGGCATTGACCCGCGCCACCCAGCGTCTCGGGGTGGTGCACTCGGAGGCGTTGCCGGAGGTGCTGGCCGGTATCGCCGGACCGACACGCTGCTGAACCGACACGGTTCGGCCGACACCGCCGAGCGGACCCCGGGACCGGCCACCGGACGGTACCGTCCTTCGGGGCAAGGAGATGGGACGGATCATCCGCGGAGGGAACGAACACGTGGCCTATCGGGCAGCGCACCACCGGATACGTCGAGCGGGGTGCGCTGCGATCGCGGCGCTGAGCGGGTTCTTCGTCTCCGCCGCGTGCGGATCGGTCACGGCGACCCAGGACGAGGCGCAGGCCGCGACGTCCACGACGTCGGTATCCCCTACCTCGTCGACGCCGCCCGACGCGCGTTTCCTGCGGGTGAAGGAGGCACTGGAGGCGTCCGGCCTGGTCGCCGACGTCACGGACGACACGGTGCTTGCGGTGGTGCGAGGGGTGTGCGACCAGTTGCGCGCGGGCGTGCCGGAGCACGACGTCCTCGTCACGCTCCGGCCGATCGCCGCCTACGCCGCGGGCGCCTCGGGTTCGCGCATGTCGGCGGACGACGCCGCCGCGCGCTATCTCGAAACCGCCCGCGAGGAGTACTGCTGATCCGTCAGCGGACCGTGTGCACTACCAGCACGTCGCACAGGGCCTTGCGGGCGACGTCCGAGGGGACGGAGCCGAGCAGGCGCCCGGTCAGCGTGTTGAGGCCGCGGTTGCCGATGACGATGAGATCGGCTTCGACCTCCTCGACGAGCGTGAGGAGCGATTCGACAGGTGCACCGACGATGGGCCGCTCGGTGATCTTGCGGGCGCCGGCGACGGTTGCCTTCTCCCGTGCGGTGCGCAGGATCTCGTAGGTCGGTGCCGAGCCGGTGACCTGGTACGCCTCGTCGCGCAGCGCGTCGGCGGCCTGTGCGGTGTCCTTGGGGTCGGCCGGGTAGTAGGCGCAGGCGATCACCAGTTGGGCGCCCGCGTCGCCGGCCAGAGCAGCTGCCTTCTCCACGGCCCGATACGACGATTCGGAACCATCGGTTCCGACGACTATGGTCCGGTAGGCGCTCATTCATCCTCCATCGAGTGTGTGGTCCATCGACGCGGGCCGCCGATGCCGTCGTCGACGGAGGACACGCACGCTCCCCCGCCATACGCTGCGTCGACAGTAGCGGGATGGGCGGCCCGGGTGGGACGTTTGGGTCTCATCCCACAATCAGGTTTGATGTTACCGCGCGTCACCGTAACGCGGGCCGAACAGGCCGGCAGGGAATACCTCGGCGTCGACGAAGGCGTCGCGCCACGGCAACGCGAGGTCGAGCAAACGTTCCACCCCCTCCTCACCGAGCGCAGTCCACGGCGCGACCGCCAGGTCGTCGGTGAGATCCTCGACGAGTTCGCGGACCTCGAAGCCCTCACCGGTGAGCTCGCCGCGCTTGTCGAGCAGGCCGCGCCCGCGCAATCCCTTCTCGGCGTCCGCCCACTCGTCCCGCGACCAGCCCCGCAGCTTCCGGGCCGGATCGGTCGCGAACCCGATACCGGTCGCCGTGTGGGTGACGAGCGCATCGAGCCCCGAAAGCCCTGCCGTCTGCAGGGCCGCGATATGACCGTCGCCGCGATACTCGCGCAGCAGGGTCAGGGCGTGCCACAGGCGCAGGTGCGCCTCCTCGGGCCAGGGCAGGTCGGCGTAGGCGGCGTAGAGCGGGCGACCGTCCGGGCCGGGAATCGCCCGCGCCGCGGTGGCCGCGAGGTCCGCCGCCTCGTTCATCTCCGCGGAGCCGAGTACGTCCTGCCCGAGGACCCGTCGATGGAGTGCGTCCAGAGCCCGCAACCGCGCCGCGATGATCGTGGCCGGCTCGGCCGTCTCCCACACTGCCGGGACGGCCGATGCCACCAGGCGGGGCGAGAAGCTGCAGAACGTCGCTGTCACGACCCCGGGGCCGACGGCACCCAGGGGTGCCGCGCGTCCACCGAAGTACTGCGCAGCCGGTCCGTCGACACCGAGCGCGGCGAGTTCGCCCGCGATGTCCGGCGCGAAGTAGACGACCACATGCAGCAGCTCGAGTGCGCGGGCAGCACGCCCGGCGGAAGAGGGATCCATGGGAGTGGACCCTACCGAGTCGCCGGCGCCGATCGGGCCGGGCGACTACTTCAGGCCCGCGGCGTCCATCCCGCGCAGTTCCTTCTTCAGATCGGAGATCTCGTCGCGAAGCCGTGCGGCCAGCTCGAACTGCAGGTCGCGGGCGGCCTGCATCATCTGGTCGGTGAGCTGCTGCACGAGATCGGCGAGTTCGGCGCGCGGCATCGTCGAGGTGTCGCGGCCTTCCACGACACCGGAGCTGACGGCCCGTCCGGACTCGCCCTGGGCTCGGCGACCACGCGAAGCGTTGCGGCCGGAGCCGCCCACCTCGACGGCCTCGGTGTCCTCGGCCTCCTGATAGACCTGGTCGAGGATGTCGGCGATCTTCTTGCGCAGCGGTTTCGGATCGAGACCGTGTTCGGTGTTGTAGGCGATCTGCTTCTCGCGCCGCCGTTCGGTCTCCTCGATGGCCCGCGCCATCGAGTCGGTGATCTTGTCGGCGTACATGTGCACTTCGCCCGAGACGTTGCGGGCCGCGCGGCCGATGGTCTGGATCAGCGAGGTCGTCGACCGTAGGAAGCCTTCCTTGTCGGCGTCGAGGATCGCCACCAACGACACCTCGGGGAGGTCGAGACCCTCGCGGAGCAGGTTGATGCCGACGAGCACGTCGTATTCGCCCAGGCGCAGTTGTCGCAGCAGTTCGACGCGGCGCAGGGTGTCGATGTCGGAGTGCAGATAGCGCACCCGGATACCGAGTTCGAGCAGGTAGTCGGTGAGGTCCTCGGCCATCTTCTTGGTGAGGGTGGTGACGAGGACGCGTTCGTCGCGCTCGGCACGTTCGCGGATCTCGTGCACGAGATCGTCGATCTGCCCCTTGGTGGGCTTGACGACGACCTGCGGGTCGACGAGGCCGGTGGGCCGGATGACCTGCTCGACGAACTCGCCGCCGGTCTGTCCGAGCTCGTACGGGCCGGGGGTGGCCGACAGGTAGACCGTCTGCCCGATGCGGGCGGCGAACTCCTCCCAGGTCAGTGGCCGGTTGTCGACCGCCGACGGGAGACGGAAACCGAAGTCGACGAGGTTGCGCTTGCGCGACATGTCGCCCTCGTACATCGCGCCGATCTGCGGCACGGTGACGTGCGACTCGTCGATGACCAGGAGGAAGTCCTCCGGGAAGTAGTCGATGAGCGTCGCCGGCGCGGACCCGGCGGGGCGTCCGTCGATGTGGCGGGAGTAGTTCTCGATGCCGGAGCAGAAGCCGACCTGCCGGATCATCTCGATGTCGTACTGGGTGCGCATGCGCAGACGCTGCGCCTCGAGCAGCTTGCCGCGGTTCTCCAGATCGGCCAGGCGCTCCTCGAGCTCGGCCTCGATACTCGCGACGGCGCGTTCCATGCGCTCGGGACCGGCGACGTAGTGGGTGGCCGGGAAGATGCGCAGGGAGTCGACCTTGCGCACGACGTCGCCGGTGAGCGGGTGCAGGTAGTACAGCGCGTCGATCTCGTCGCCGAAGAACTCGATCCGCACGGCGAGTTCCTCGTAGGCGGGGATGATGTCGACGGTGTCGCCCTTGACGCGGAACGATCCGCGGGTGAACGCCATGTCGTTGCGGGCGTACTGGACGTCGACGAGCAGGCGCAGCAGCGCGTCGCGCGGCACCTCCACACCGACCTCGAGCTGGATGGACCGGTCGAGATAGGACTGCGGGGTACCGAGACCGTAGATGCACGAGACGGACGCGACCACCACGACGTCGCGGCGGGACAGCAGCGACGAGGTGGCGGAGTGCCGCAGCCGCTCGACGTCGTCGTTGATCGACGAGTCCTTCTCGATGTAGGTGTCGGTCTGCGCGATGTACGCCTCGGGCTGGTAGTAATCGTAGTACGAGACGAAGTACTCGACTGCGTTGTTGGGCAACATGTCTCGCAGCTCGTTGGCGAGCTGCGCGGCCAGGGTCTTGTTGGGCGCCATCACGAGGGTGGGTCGCTGGACGCGTTCGATGAGCCACGCGGTGGTGGCGGACTTGCCGGTACCGGTGGCACCGAGCAGGACGACGTCCTTCTCCCCCGCCCTCAGCCGGCGCTCGAGCTCGTCGATGGCGGCCGGCTGATCGCCGGCCGGTTCGTACTCGCTGACGACCTCGAAACGGGCCTCGGTGCGCTCGATCTCACCCACCGGCCGGAACTCGGAGTGTGCGACGACGGGATGCTCACTTGCGAACGCCATGGAATCCAGAGTAAGCGCTCCCACCGACACGCATCGCGGTCCTGCGTGCGGCGCGGTTCGCACGCTAGCGTGCATCCCGTGTCCGCGACCCCGCATCCCGTGAAGACCGAGATCTTCGACGTCGCCACGAAGACCAACATCGACCCCAAGGGCTTCGCGCGGGCGGTCGACGAGTACCGCGTCGAGGAGTGGGGGCTGTACATGGCGCGATCGTCCGACCACCCGCAGTTCCACTATCTCGAATCGTGGTTGCTGCCGGACCTGCGTCTGCGGGCCTCGATCTTCCATTTCACGCCGGGCAACGAACGCGACCAGGACCGCTACGTCGACGTCGGTGAGTTTCGGCGCGAGGGCGACGTCTGGTACTCCCGCGACCACTATCTCGACCTGATCGTCCGCACGGGCCGCGACACGACGGTCGAGGACATCGACGAACTGGTGGTCGCGGTCACCGCCGGGATGATCGACGCGGCCGTGGCCGAGACGGCGATCGACACGGCACTGCGGGCGGTGGACGGCATCGCCGCGCACGGCCACGACCTCGACGCGTGGCTGCGGGAGCGGGGCGCGCCCGTCTCCTGGCGCTGACGCGCACCACCGCTGCGCAGGTGCCGTCACCTGCGCAGACAGCGGGGGCGCAGGAGCGAAAAAGTTACTGCCGCAAAGGACATGGTAATCTGCCCCGGCCGGCGAAGCAGTGCACCGAGAAGGCGACCATCGGGGCCGGCCCGGATCGCCCCTCCGCGTGCACATCACCCGACCGAGGACACCCCTCGCGCCGGCGGCGCGCGCCCGTGCAGCCCACGAGCGCCGACGAGAACGCCGCCGATCACTTCGTCGGCACACGCCCGGATCCGGGCGTGCCCTGCTGGAGCGGTATGCCGCGCCCGCCGGCCCGTGGCCGATCGGGCGCCCGACGCATGCCCACCGTCCGGCGGTGGATCGGACCGACGCCGCAGCGGAACCGACAGACAGGACGCGTGCAGCGCGCCCTGCGTTCCACTGCGCTCCGACGACCGCGGACGTGACGCGAACACGAAGGAGGTCGCAGTGAACGGCACCGAGCTCGTTCGGTTCAGCGCCGCGACGATCGTTGCCCTGCTCGTAATCTTCTACGGCGGAACGCTTCTCGTCTCCGCCCGAATCGGGAAGAAGGACGAGAACGCCGACGGCTACATGACCGCCGGCAACAAGGTCGGTTTCGGGGTGTCGGCGGCCAGCATGACCGCCACCTGGATCTGGGCGTCCTCGCTGTACGCCTCGGCGACCTCCGGATACACCTACGGCATCTCCGGCCCGATCCACTACGGGCTGTGGGGCGCGTTGATGATCCTGTTCATCTACCCCTTCGGGAAGCGCATCCGCGCGGTCGCCCCGAAAGCACACACCCTCGCCGAGGTCATGTTCGCCCGGCACGGGCGGTCGAGCCAGCTCATGCTGGCCGGTTCGAATCTCGTCGGCAGCCTCATCAGCCTGATGTCCAACTTCATCGCCGGCGGTGTGCTCATCTCGCTGATCTCGCCGTTCGGCTTCGTCCAGGGTGTCGTCTTCATCGCCGCCGGTGTGCTGCTCTACACCCTGTGGTCCGGCTTCCGAGCGTCCGTGCTCACCGACTTCATGCAGGTCGTGGCGATGCTCGGTGCGGTCGTTGTCATCATCCCGGCGGTCTTCTTCATCACCGGCTTCCCCGCCGCGTTCGACGGTGGTTCCGGGAACCTCACCGACCAGCAGAGCGACTTCTTCTCCAGCGATGCCTTCCTGAACCAGGGCGCGCCGTACATCGCCGCCGTGCTCGCGTACGCCATCGGCAACCAGACGATCGCGCAGCGCCTGTTCGCGGTGCGGGAGGATCTCATCAAGCCCACCTTCGTCACCGCGACGATCGGCTACGGCGCCACCGTCATCGGCGTCGGCATGTTCGGTGTGCTCGCGCTGTACCTGGGCATCGACCCGATGGACGGCGATGTCAACAACATCGTGCCGCAGATGGTGGCGTCCTTCCTGCCCACGGCTCTGGTCGTCGTGTTCTTCGTCATGATCATCGGTGCGCTGTCGTCCACGGCCGATTCCGACCTGTCGGCGTTGTCGTCGATCGTCATGGCCGACATCTACGGCCAGAACATCGCCGGCGGCACCCGCAATGCCGATCCCAAGCGGATGCTCTTCATCGGGCGCGCCACGATGGTCGTCGCGACCGCAGCCGCCGTGGCGTTCGCGAGCATGAGATTGAGCATCCTCGACCTGCTCGTGTTCGTCGGCGCGCTCTGGGGTGCGCTGGTCTTCCCCGTCATCGCGAGCTTCTACTGGCACAAGGTCACCAACAAGGCGTTCACGACGTCGGTGCTCGTCGCCCTGGCAGCGTTCCTGCCGGTGCGTTTCGGGTGGTTCCCGATGGACGGGGTGCTCGCCTGGACGGTGGACATCGCATCGGTCGTCGGTGTCGGCGTGATCGCGGGTCTGATGGCATTCGGCTTCTTCGGACTCCGGGCCGCACGCGTCATCGGTGTCGTCGCCGCGGGGGTCGTGGCGCCCTTCGCGCTCGGCTCGGTCCACGACTACGCCGTGCTCAGCGCCTCGCTCGTCGCCTACGCGGTCAGCACGGTCGTGTGCTGGGCGATGTCCGTGAACTCCGACGAGAACTTCGACTTCGAGGTCATCGCGCAGCGTGTCGGTGACTTCGACGTGGCTGCGGACGACGTGACACCCGAAACCGACCCTGACTCCCCGAACGCCCCTGCCTCGGCGAACGTCCCTGCCTCGGCGAACGTCCCTGCCTCGGCGAAAACCCCTGGGTCCGAGACGGACGCCGCGGCGACCACTCCGGAGAAGGAGAACCGATGAGCACGCTCGCACTGACCGTCTACGTCCTGATCTGGCCCGTACTCGTCGCCGGTGTGCTGGCGGCGCTCTGCCGCGGGTTCTTCAAGGAGTGGCTGCAGGCCCGACGGGACGGCGAGGATCTGATCTGACCGTCACCGCAGGATTCCCTCCCGCACGGCTCGGAGGACCGCATTCGTGCGGTCCCGGGCGCCGAGCTCGAGCAGGATCGACGACACGTGGTTCTTCACGGTGCCCTCGGCCAGGAACAGCACGTCGGCGATCATGCGGTTGCCGAAGCCCTCGGCCATCAACCGCAGCACCTCGAGTTCACGTTCGGTCAACTCCTGCACGACCGGGGTGTCGTCAGGCTGTGGAGCGGAGCGGATCGCGCGCAGCAACCGGTCGGTGATCGAGGGGGCGACGAGCGTGCCACCCTCCTCGAGGGTCCGTACCGCACGGGCGAGTTGCTCGAGCGTGACGTCCTCGAGGAGATTTCCCCGGGCTCCGGCACGTAGGGCCGCGAGCACGAGTTCGTCGTCGTCGAAGGTCGTGAGCACGAGCACCGGGACTTCGAGGCTGCGCTCGCGGAGACGGTCGATGGTCCACGAGCGGTACGTGGCCGAACTCTCGGGCTGCGGCCGGTGGGGAACGAGGCTCCCGAGAACGACTCGCTTCGTACGATGTCACAGCGCTTGGCCACCCAGTACGTGAAATTCGTCCGCTCCGAGGAGATAGGCTTGGGCGAGAACTGATCTCGCGGTATTGTCGACGGGTGGTCGACGCTGCCCCCGACGGCGTCGACCACTTCGGGCCGCGAAACGTTCGTAACTCCGCCGCCCGTCGAGCCGAGTCTCGAATGCGCATGTGGGGCAATGTGACTGCTCGGGATGGCGAGGGGGCTCGATGGACGAAGCCGAGTTGATCGAGCGGTGCCGGGCAGGCGATCGGGCAGCGTTCGCCGAGCTCGTCGCACCGTCACGGGAACGCGTGTGGGCGGTCTGCGTCCGGATCACAGGAAACCGGCACGACGCCGAGGATGCACTGCAGGATGCGCTGATCGCGGCGTGGCAGAATCTCGGCAGATTCCGTGGCACAGCAACATCCGGAACGTGGTTGTATCGCATCGCGAGCAATGCGGCGCTCGCTGTCGTGCGGACGCGACGTGGTGAGGTCCTCGACGAACGGCTCGGGGACGAATACGTCTCCGGGGAAACGCCTCTCGCCGAGAGCGTGGTCGACGGTGATGTGGTCCGGCGAGCTTTTCTCCTTCTCCCCGAACAGTTTCGGGTTGTCATCGTGTTGCGTGAGTATGCGCAGCTCGGTTACGCCGAGATCGCCACGCACCAGGGCGTGGGTGTGCAGACGGTGAAGAGCCGGATCAGGCGTGCCCGTATGCAACTCGCCGATCTACTGAGTCCGGCACTGCTCGGCGCCGAAGAGGTTGCCCTCCGACCGACGGTCGGGTCCGCCGACACGGAGGGCACCGAACCGCCGAGGACAACCCGGAAGGATGAGCAATGACGCAGAGCGAACCGATTTCGTTGCCCCCGTCAAGGGAATCGCTGGGACTCGATCCGATGGACCGGATTCCCGAACTACCCGAGGACGCCTGGCGTCGGGTGCTCCATATCGCCACCGATCCCCTCACCCTCGCATCGGAACCGAACTGGTTCCCGTCGAGGGAATCGATGAGAACGATATCGAGCACCCCGCCATCGACGACCTGCCGATCGAACAACGCGATGATCACGGCAACGACGAGCTGCCGAGGCCGGAATTCGTCGTCGACGCAACCGATCCCGACTCGAGGTAGCCGGCCCTGCAGAGATCCGGCCCGCATCATCGCAGTCCCATCCCGGTCGATTCGAGATCGGCGACCACCTCGTGCAGTGGTCGCCCGACCGGACCGACCGCCAGTAGACCTCGGATCGTCGCCGTGAGGACCATCGTCGAGAATCCTTCGTGGTCGAATTCCGGAAGGTCGCGATGGGCCTCACCCAAGCGTTCGTCGGTGCTCAGCCGTTCGGCGACGTCGTCGCGTTGCTGTCGGAGCCCCGAGATACGCTCGAGCTGCGCTTCCTCGGCGACCGCGAAGTTGATCGCGGTGCTCGCCACCGCACTCGCCAGTGCGACCGCGACGTCGGGTGTGTACCCGCGGCGCACGAGAGCCTCGACCTCGCTCACCATCAGCCGCTGCCCCGCTTCCCCACGCGGGAAGAGGGTCTGCATGTAGGTTCCCAGGCCCGCATGGGCAAGGACGAACGCGCGTAGCTGCAGACCGAACGACAGCAGGTGCCGTTCGATGTCGTGCTCCGAATCGTCATGCAGAACGAGATCGCCGAGCAGACTCTCCCCCACGACGAGTTCGAGTCCCCAGCGACCGTCCACGTGGCGGTACAGCGCCGTTGTGGAGACGCCGAGTTCCGCGGCGACAGCGTTGAGGCTCAACTGTCGCAGCCCGATCGCTCGACCGACACGGATGATGTCCTCCATGTCGATCTTGCGTACACGTCTGCGGACGCCGGCCACCCCGCTCGTTCCTCCGGTCACCTTAAGTTAGACCCCATAACTTAAGGAACTATAGGTGTGGCTTCAGGGAACGGCAAGTCGCCGATTCGTTCTCGGCGGGCTGCACCGGGCGAACGGCCCGGCGGCCGAGCTTCGCTCTCGCCGCGAACCTGCTCAGCGCGCATCCGCCGGCGGACGACCGAACCGGTCCGCGACGTCGGGGCTCACCCCAGGTGACGTCCGAGCAGTTCCCGGAAGGACGGCCCGTCCGTGCGGACCGCGTTTCCCGACACGCGCGGCCGTCCGGCGGGCACGGCGTCCGAGAACCCGCGGGGTGATCCCGTGCTGCGGGTGATCTGCTCGGCGAGTTCGTCCGCCGCCCTGCCGATCCGCCCCTTCAGTGCCGTGGCGGCCTCGCCTGTTCCGAAGTCGTCGGTGGTGGCGAAGACGCCGGTGGGCACGACGAGCGCACGCAGATAGCTCAGCAGCGGCCGCATCGCATGGTCGAGGACCAGTGAGTGTCGGGCGCTACCCGCGGTCGCGGCGAGCAACGTGGGCACACCGGTGAGCGTGTCCGGATCGAGCGCGTCGAAGAACATCTTGAACAGACCCGAGTAACCGGCGGCGAAGACCGGGCTCACCGCGATCAGGCCGTCGGCAGTCGCGAGTTGTTCACGGGCTCGTGCGACCGCTGCGGTAGGGACACCGGCGGTGAAGGTGGTGGCCAGATCCATCGCGAGGCTGCGTAATTCGGCTCTTCGCAGTTAGCAGTGGCATTGGCGCCGGCTGGGTGCGACCCGACGTGATCGACGAGTGCAGGCCCACCGTA
>NZ_LZMJ01000066.1:0-155819 GCF_001665495.1 Rhodococcus sp. 852002-51564_SCH6189132-a | reverse complement strand
CCACCTGCACCGCCGCCCCCGCCGTCCTTCTCGCGTCTCCGGCCCCCCCCCCCCCCCCCCCCCCCCCCGTTTTCTTTCGGGCCGCCCCGGCCCCCCCCCCCCCCCCCCCCCCCCGGGGGGGGGGGGGGCGGGGGGGGGGCCCCCCCCCGCGGGGGCGTGTGGCGGATCCGCGGGAGTGTCGACCTGCGGGTCAGCCATGTACTGCTCCTAGAGCATCAGTTGCCGGCGGTCTCGATGCCGGCCCGGGTGTCGTCCAGCGCCTGCTGGACGGTCTTCTCGCCACGGATCGCAGCGTAGGCGTTGTCGGCGATCGCCTTCGACACGGCCGAGTAGTACGGCGACGCCGGACGCGGCTTGGCGGCCTCGAGGGCCTCCTTCAGCGTCGAGAAGTAGGGGTACTGCTCGAGGATCGAGGCGTCGTCGTAGACCTCGGCGAGAACCGGGGCGCCGCCCGCTTCCGCGTAGTACATCTGCGCCTGGCGGGTCTGCATGAACTCGAGGAAGTCGCGCGCGGTGGCGGGAGCATCCGAGAACGCGCTGATGCCGACGTTGTAACCGCCGAGCGTCGAGACGCCGGGGCCGTCGACGCCGGGCAGGACGGCGATGCCGTAGTTGCCGGCGACCGATGAGGTCTCACCGTCGGTGTAGAAGCCGGGCCACGTGCGCAGGAACAGTGCCTCGCCGTTGCCGAAGGCGGTCTGCGACTCGCCCTCGGTGTAGGTCTGCGCGGCGGCCGGGATGATGCCGTCCTCGAAGTTGTCGACGATGAACTGCAGGCCCTCGGCCGTCTTGTCGTCGACGGCCGGGGTCAGGCCGTCCTCGGCGACGAAGGAGCCACCGAAAGCGTTGACGATCTCGGTGACGTTGACCGTCAGGCCCTCGTAGTTCTTGAACTGACCGATGTAGCAGGCGATACCCGCCTCCTCGGCCTTCGGGCACTCGGCCTTCAGGTCGTCCCAGGTCGCGGGGGCCTCGTCGACGAGGTCGGTGCGGTAGTAGAGGAACGCGCCGTTGGTGTTCTTCGGGGCGGCGTACAGGGTGCCGTTGTAGGTACCCGACTCGACGGTCGCGGGCAGCAGGCCCTCGGTGTCGATCGCCAGGTCGTCCTCGAGGGGGAGCAGCCAGCCGTTCGCGGCGAACTCCGCCGTGTTGGTGACGTCCACGGCGATGAGGTCGTATTCGTCGCTGCGGGCCTGCATCCGCTGGGCGATGTCGTCGTACTGGTCGTTGGCCTCCTTGGCCAGCGGCTTGAACGTCACCTGCTCGTCGGGATGCTCGGCGTTCCAGTCGGCGATGATGCTCTCGAGCGCCGCGTTCAGGGGATCCTGCCCCTCGACGATCGTGATCGGGCCGCGGCCCTCACCGGAAGCAGCGGTATCCTCGCCGCCGGTCGAGGTGTCGTCGCCACCGTTGTCCGACGAGCAGCCCGCGAGAACGAGCGCGGTCGCGGCCGTAGCGGCGATCGCAGCCCTCCGCATCGCCTTCGTATTCAGAACCATCAACAACTCCCCATTTCGAGGTCGTAGAACACACGTCGGTGACCCAGCTGCACCGACACCGGCCACTACTGTGGCACGCAGCACCGGTAAAAGTCGGCATTCCGCCCATCCTGAATCGGTCGAGTGTCGACTCCGCAGACCGATCCCGGAGCGGTGATCAGCCGATCCGCTTCCCGTCGGACGTTCCGAAGACGTGCACGTGCTCGGGGTCGAAGCGCAGGTACAGCCGGTCGCCCTTCTGCGGAGGGTTGCGCCAGTCGCTGCGGGCGACGATCTGCTGGCCGATCCCGCCGACGTCCGCCCGGCCGTAGACGTAGGCCTCCGAGCCGAGCTCCTCGACCACGTCGACATCCATGGCCAGACCCTCGTTCGAGATCTCGAGGTGTTCGGGCCGGATCCCGAGCACGACCTCCTTCTCGGTGACCTGGCCGACCACGTCGCGCGGCACCGGTACGTGGGTGTCGCCGATCATCGCGCCGCGGTCGAAGACCGGGAGGCGGAACAGGTTCATCGCGGGCGAGCCCATGAAACCGGCGACGAAGACGTTCGCGGGCTTGTTGTAGAGCACGCGCGGCGACGCGCACTGCTGCAGGATGCCCTTCTCGAGCACAGCGACGCGGTCGCCCATCGTCATGGCCTCGACCTGGTCGTGGGTGACGTAGACGGTGGTGGTGCCGAGGCGGCGCTGCAGCTGTGCGATCTGCGTGCGGGTCTGCACGCGGAGTTTGGCGTCGAGGTTCGACAGCGGCTCGTCCATGAGGAAGACCTGCGGCTGGCGGACGATGGCGCGGCCCATCGCGACGCGCTGACGCTGGCCGCCGGACAGTGCCTTGGGCTTGCGGTCGAGGAACTGCTCGAGGTCGAGCATCTTCGCGACCTCGACGACCCGCTCACGGATCTCGTTCTTCGGTGTCTTGGCCAGCTTCAGCGCGAAGCCCATGTTCTCCGCGACCGACATGTGCGGGTAGAGGGCGTAGTTCTGGAACACCATCGCGATGTCGCGTTCCTTCGGATCCTGCCCGGTGACGTCCTGGTCACCGATGAGGATGCGCCCGCTGTGCACCTCCTCGAGGCCGGCGAGCATGCGCAGCGAGGTCGACTTGCCGCAGCCCGACGGCCCGACCAGGACGAGGAATTCGCCGTCCTCGATCTCGAGGTCGAGCGCGTCGACCGCGGGCGTAGTCGAGCCGGGGAACAGGCACGTGGCCTTGTCGAAGGTCACCGACGCCATCTCGCAGATCCTTTCCGAAGCGGAACACGCTCGTGCGGTAGGGGAATCTACCGTGCGTCGCTCGATCGGTTCTCGACCGGCGTGATGTCGTCGTCGTTCCAGACCTGGATCCCCCGGACGCCCGGGACGTCACCGGCGTGGAAGACCGGATCACGGCCCTGCTTGCGCTGCGCGCTGTAGTGGTGGAACAGGGCGTAGGCGATACCCGACAGCGGGATCAGGGCGATGAGGTTGACGATGGCCATGACTCCCATGGCGAGGTCGGCCAGGGCCCACACCAGCGGCAGCGATCCGATGGCCCCGAGGAAGACGCACAGCACGACCGCCGACCGGAGGTAGGGCAGGATGCGGCGCGATCCGGTGAGGAACTCCATGTTGGATTCGCTGTAGTAGTAATTGCCGATCATCGAGGTGAACGCGAGGAAGAAGATCAGCACGGCGAGGAAGTGCACCGTCCAGTCGCCGAGCTGCAGCGCGAGCGCATTCTGCGTCAGGGCGGCGCCCTCGAGACCGCCGCCGAACTCGGGCTCCGACAGCAGGATGATGAAGGCCGTGATCGAACAGACCAGCAGGGTGTCGAAGTAGACGCCGAGGCTCTGGACCAGGCCCTGCTTGACCGGGTGGGAGACGGCGGCGGCGGCACCGGCGTTGGGGGCGGAGCCCATACCGGCCTCGTTCGAGAAGAGCCCTCGTCGGATGCCGTTCATGAAGGCGGCGCCGAAACCACCACCGACGATCTCCTCGAGACCGAAGGCGTTCTCGACGATGAGCCGGAAGACGGTCGGGACCTCACCGATGTTGAGGATCACGACGATGATGCCGATGACCAGGTAGACGAACGCCAGGACCGGCACGACGACCTGGGAGACGCCGGAGATGCGGCGGATCCCACCGAAGATCACCACGCCGACGAGGAGGGCGACGACCAGGCCCACGATCACCTGGAGGGCCGTGGTCTTCTCCCCGATGGAACCCGACACCGCATCGACGACCGAGTTGGTCTGCACCGCGTTGAACACGAAACCGTAGGTGATGGTGATGATGACCGCGAAGATCATGCCCATCCAGCGTTTCCGCAGCCCGTACTGCATGTAGTAGGCGGGGCCGCCGCGGAAGGTGCCGTCCTCGTCGCGCACCTTGTACAGCTGGGCGAGAGTGGACTCGAGGAAGGCGGTCGCCGCACCGATCAGGGCCATGGCCCACATCCAGAACACCGCTCCGGGACCACCGAGGCTGATCGCGATCGCGACACCGGCGACGTTGCCCGTTCCCACGCGGGAGGCGGCCGAGACGGAGAAGGCCCGGAATGCGGACAGGCCCGGTTCCCCGTTGGGTAGTTTCTCGGGTTTCTCCACGACGGAGCGCAGCATGTCGGGCAGGAGCCGGATCTGGATGAACCGGGACCGGAACGTGTAGTACAGACCCGAACCGATGAGCAGTGCGATCACCGCATACCAGAACGTGTCGTTGATATCGGTGACGAAATCGACCGCAGTGTCCACCTGCACGATCTTGGTGGGTCGCGGGTGGTTTCGCAGGAACTTCGTGCGTGTTCCCGGTCTCGTGGGCGGAGTCGGTGCCAAGCTCTACGCTCGCTGGGTGAGTTCGGACAAGATGTTGAGTCGTATCGGCGGGTTGCTCCGCCAGGCGGAGTCCACCGACAACCCTCACGAGGCCGACGCCTTCCTCGCCGCGGCGCAGCGGCTCGCGACGTCCTCCTCGATCGATCTGGCGGTCGCGCGCAGTCACACGGCGGCGAAGGAACGCCGCGCGACTCCCGTGCAGCGACTGATCACCATCGGCGAGACGGGCAAGAAGGGACTGCGCACCTACGCCCAGTTGTTCATCGCGATCGCCGGGGCCAACGACGTGCAGTGCGACATCACCGCGAACTCCACCGTCATCTACGCCTACGGCTTCGCCGACGACATCGACGTGTGCGAGGCGCTGTACTCCTCCCTGCTCGTGCAGATGGTGCGGGCGTCCGACGCATATCTGCGCGAGGGCACCTACCGGAAGGAGACCACGGTGCGCACCGTCGTCGAGGAACGCGGTGGCCGCCGTGTGCGCACACGCGTGCGCAAGCCCGTTGCCGCGGTGACGGCCCGGCTGAACTTCCAGTCGGCGTTTGCCGCCCGCATCGGCGCCCGGCTGGCCGAGGCGAAGCAGGAGATCGAACGCGAGGTGGAAACATCTTCGCCCGGTACGGCGTTGGTGTTGCGTGGGAAGAGTCTGGAACTGCAGGACTTCTACCGCAGTACGTCGCAGGCACGGGGCAGTTGGCGGGGAAACCGGGCCCCGTCGGCGCGCTCGGCCGATGCCCGGCGCGCGGGCGACCGCGCCGGACGCGCGGCCCGGCTGGGAACGGCACCCGAACTGCCGTCGGCTCCGAGGAGGCTGGAACGGTGACCAAGGTGCGCGACACCCGCAGAACCGCTGTGTACGAAGCGGAGTCCATCGTACGGAAGATGCTCGACCGCGCCGACGAGCGCGGTCTGCGGACCGCCGAGGTCGCCGGTTCCCACGTCACGCTCCCGGTGGAGAGACGGTTCGCCTCCATCGCCTCGGTCCAGGACTACATCGACGCCGTGCTCGCCCTCGACTGGGTACGCACCCGGTGGGAGCGCGCCGCCGTGCCGGTGCGCGTGCGGGCCCGTGCGGGCAACGCGGCCGCACACTACGAACGCGACTGCGCGACGATCGCTCTTCCCGAGCACCGGGTGAACACCGCGTGGGCGTTCCGCGAGATGGTGGTGTTGCACGAACTCGCGCACCATCTCGATCCGCAGGATCCCGACGACGCCACCGAGGGGGCCCACGGGCCGGCCTTCGTCGACCGCTTCCTCGCACTCGTCGGCGAAATCATCGGTCCGGAAACAGCATTCGCTTTGCAGGCGACAGGGATCGCCACCCCGGTGCATCCGCGGCGATAGCCTCCGGTTTCCGGAATCCTTACCGGCTCGAGAACCTTTCTTTGGCATGCCCGCGGACGGCCGGTCGAGATCTGTAGCAAGCATCGTATCCTGCTGCACGACATACTGATTGGTACTTTTCGAGCCCGTCGTTCACTCCGGAATCCGCATGCCTACGAAGCACGCGAATCAAGGCCTCGAGTGACGTACTGCGGTTTGCATCACACAAAGACGCGCATCGGCTGCGTACCGTACCGAGACCTCCCCGGCCCCTTCCGAGCACGCCACACGACGCGCGGCATACGAAGGAGAACGGTGATGAAACCCGGAGCACGAGTCGCCCTCGGTGTGGGCATCGGATACTTCCTCGGCCGTACCAAGAAGATGCGGGTGGCCATGATGCTCGCCGGTGCCGGAATGACCGGCAAACTGCCCAGCAATCCGCAGGAACTCCTGCAGCGCAGCGCCTCGATGCTCGGCTCGTCTCCCGAGATCAACAAGATCACCGAATCCGTACGCGGAGAACTCATGCATGCGGCTCGTGCCGCTGCCGTGACCGCGGCCAGCAACCGGATCGACGCCCTCAACGAACGTCTGCAGTCCCGCGCGAGCGGTGGCGGCGAGCGATCGGAGGACGAACCCGAGGACGCCGAGTACGAGGACGAGTACGAGGACGAGTACGACGAGCGCGACGAGGAACCGGAGTACGAGGCCGACGAGAGCGACGCCGTGCAGGACGAGACGGGCGACGACGAGGGCGCCGAGGAGGAGTCGGACACCGAACCCGAGCGCCCCGCACCCCGACGCCGCACCACCCGCGCGTCCTCCCGTCCGCGAACATCCCGCAGCAAGAAGGCATCCGACAGCGAGGACTCGGACGATTCGGACGAGGCACCGGCCAAGCCGCGTAAGCGCGCGGCGCGCAGCAGTGGCTCGTCGTCCGGCCGCGCCCCGGTCCGCCGAACGGGACGGTGAGGACGATGGCCAGGTCGAAGGGCGTCGCGGGCGGAGTCACCGACGCGGTGGGCAAGGCCGGGAAGACCGCTACCGATACCGCCGGTGAGGCCGGTCGCACCGCCACGGACACGGCGGGGAAGGCCACGGGCGGACTGACCGGTGGACTGCAGCAGTCGTTGCAGGGCCTCGCGGGGACGGTCGCCCAGAACGCGTTGTCGAGCCTGTCCGACAGGGTCACCGGCACGGCGGGACGATTACAGGATTACTCCGAGGGCAAGGGCGGGAACCTGACCAGTGCGCTCACCGGTGTCGACAAGCTCGCTCAGGGCGAGTCGCCGTTGAAGGCGGCGGCAAGTTCGGGATTCGAGAACCTGAAGAACACCGCGAAGGACAAGTTCCAGGACGTCAAGGAGTCCGTCACCGGTGGTGGTGGAGGCAAGGGTGGGGGCGGTAAGAAGCTCAAGCTCACCAACATCGTCGAGAGCATCGACGTGGGCGTGCCGATCGACCTCGCCTACGACCTGTGGACCCAGTTTGCCGACTGGCCGAAGTTCATGAAGAAGGTCGAACAGGTCGAGGACGAGAAGCTCCACTGGACCGGCAAGGTGTTCTGGTCGCGCCGGAACTGGGAGTCCACGATCCTCGAACAGGTGCCGTTCGAACGGATCGTGTGGCGTTCCAAGGGCGGCAAGGGCTACATCGACGGTGCGGTGACCTTCCACGAACTCACACCCGATCTCACCCGGATCCTCATGGTCCTTGAGTACCACCCCCGGGGTCTGTTCGAGCGCACCGCGAATCTGTGGCGGGCGGTCGGTCGCCGGTCACGCCTGGAGCTGAAGCACTTCCGGCGCTACGCCATGACCGAGGCCATCCTGCATCCCGATGACATCGTCGGCTGGCATGGCGAGATCCGCGAGAGCGAGGTCGTCAAGGACGACGAGACCGCGCGTCAGGAGGAAGAGGAGCGCGAACAGGAGGACGCCCGCGAGAACGGCGAGGAGGGGGTGACCGACACCTCCGGCGACGAGGACGAGATCCGCGACGAGGACGAGGATTTCGAGGAGGGTGAACCGTCCGAGGACGAGTACGAGGAGGAGTCGCCCGAAGACGCAAGCGACGAGGAGTCGCCCGAGGACGAGGAGGATCTCGAGGACGAGTATCCCGAAGAGGAGGACGAGACCGAGGAGGACGAGACCTCCGGCGAAGAACCCGACGACGAAGAGGACGAGCCCGAACCGCCTCGGAAACGCGCGCCCGCGAAGCGGACCCGCGCGACGAAGGCCACCGGTACGCGCTCGGCCCGCTCGAGAGGATCCCGGTCATGACCATCCAACCTGCAGGGGGCGGCGGCGGTGGAGGCGGCGGGGGCGGTATGGCCCGTCCCAATTCGTCCGGCCTCGCCGACGTCATCGACACGATCCTCGACAAGGGCCTCGTCATCGACGCGTTCGTGCGTGTCTCGCTCGTCGGTATCGAACTGCTCACCATCGACGCCCGCGTCGTCGTGGCCAGTGTCGACACCTACCTGCGTTTCGCGGAAGCGGTGAACCGGCTCGAGATCTCCGACAACGAGCCGAAGGGCCTTCCGGATCTCGTCGGCGACATCACTTCGGGCGGTTCCAAACACAAGACGAAGGGAGCACTCGAGGCTGCGGGGGAGAAGGTCAGCGAGTTCCTCGGGGACGTCCAGGAGCAGCGCGAGCCCGCTCGACGATCTCGCAGGGGTGAGGACTGATGTCGACCGGACAGACCGAACGGCCCGAGCAGGGCGACAACGACGAAACCGCCACGACCACTGCGGTCTACGTCTACGGGATCGTCCCGTCGGATGTGGAGCCGGAGGATCATGCGGAAGGGGTGGGTAATCCGCCGGCCGAGGTGTCGGTGGTCAGATCCGGTCGCGTCGCCGCACTGGTGAGCGAGATCCCCACCGATCGCGCCCTCGGCACACCGGACGATCTCGAGGCGCACGCCGAGTTGCTCGACGGGACCGTGACGGTCGCCCCCGTGCTCCCGTTGAGATTCGGGGCGGTCCTCACCGATCGGGATGCGGTGGCCGCGGAACTGCTCGAGGGGAACGAGGACGAACTCGCCTCGGCCCTCGACCAACTCGAAGGTCTCGCACAGTACGTCGTGAAGGGGCGCTACGTCGAGAAGACGATCCTGCAGGAGATCCTCGAGGAGAACTCCGAGGCGGCGCAGTTGCGTGAGCAGATCCGTGGGCAGTCCGAGGACGCGACCCGCGAGGCGCGAATGGCGCTCGGGGAAATCATCAACGCGGCGATCGAGGCCAAACGGAACGAGGACACGCGCCGCACGGTCGAGGCCCTGTCGTCGCTCGACCCGATGGTCAACGAGCGGCAACCCACGCACGAGCAGGATGCCGTGCACATCGCCGTCCTCGTCGAACTCGAGCGGCAGGACGAACTCGAATTGGAGAACCGGCAGCTTCGCGAACGGTTGGCCGCACTCGAGGCCCGAGCGGAGGAACTGGAGCCGGAACCGGCGGAGATCGTGGACGAGGAGAACCGTGACTGACACGACCGGGACCTGGATGTACGCCGTGACCGACGGGACGCTCGTCGGCCCCGAGACCGAGGGCGCCTCCGGCGTCGCCGGCGAGCAGGTCCGCATGGTGCAGGAGGGCGGACTGACCGCCGTCGTCGGAACGGTGCCCCTGGACGATTTCGGCGAGGCCGCACTGGCTCGCAATCTCGAGGACCTGGACTGGCTGGAAAGAGTGGCCCGCGCCCATGATTCGGTCGTCGCCGGATCGGCACGGCACGTCTCCGTGGTACCCCTTCGACTCGCGACCGTCTGCCTCGACGACGAACGGGTCCGGGCCCTGCTCACCGAGCACCGGGAGCAGTTCGCGTCTGCGCTCGCCCTCGTGACCGGTCGTACCGAATGGGGGGTCAAGGCGTTCGCCGATCGCAAGGCGCTGACCGCGGCCGCCGCGGAAGCGCATGCGGAGGGTGCGGGTTCCGGCAGGGGCACGGCCTATCTGCTGCGTCGCCGCGCGCAACTGGCGGCGCAGGAGAGCATCGAACGCGATGCGGCCGAACGCGCCGCCGATATCCACGATCGGTTGCTGCGTGTGTCGGCCGCGGGTCGTCGGAGCGCGCCGACCGATCCGGCACTGAGCGGCAGCCAGGAGTGGATGCTGCTCAACGGGACATATCTCGTCGACGACGACAGGGCGGACGAATTCTATTCCGAGGTGGAGGAACTCGGGTCCCTGAATCCGGGGATCAGGCTCGAGACGAGCGGCCCGTGGCCGCCCTACTCGTTCGCTGGAGCAGAACGGATCTCGCCGTGAGATACGCCGACGGATCGGTGGACGAGGAACGGCGGATCGCTCTGATCGATCTGCTGGATCGGGTGCTGTCGGGCGGCGTGGTCATCACCGGCGACATCACACTGTCGATCGCGAATATCGATCTGGTGCGGATCTCGTTACGCGCGTTGATCTCGTCGATCAGTACCCTGTCGCTGCCCGGGGTCGACGTCCCCGTTCCCCGTGGGGCCCGGGAGGGTTCGTGAGCGAGCCGGTGAACTTCCCGTCGCGTATCGACGCCGATCCCGAATCCGTGGAGCGGGGTCTGGTGACGCTGGTGCTCACGCTCGTCGAACTGCTCCGGCAGCTGATGGAGCGTCAGGCCCTGCACCGCATGGATGCAGGGGATCTCAGCGACGAGCAGATCGAACGGCTCGGCACGACACTGATGCTGCTCGAGCAGCGCATGGGCGAACTGCGCGACCATTTCGGGCTCACCCCCGAGGATCTCAACATCGATCTCGGTCCACTGGGGACACTGCTGCCCCGGGAGTGAGCCCGATCGGTCACATTCCGGCGATCTCCACGAGCTCGTAGTCCTTCACACCGCCGGCGAGCACCCGCAGGTGATCGTCCATGGTGCCGAGGGTGTGCTCGATCGCGGTCAGGCGGCTCAGGTAGTGGCCGATGGAGTGCTCGGCCGTGACACCGATGCCGCCGTGCATCTGCACGGACTCCTGGCCGATCTTCCGAGCGGACCGGCCGACCTGCAGCTTGGCGCGCGAGGCGATGGTCGGGTCGACGATGCCGTCGGCGAGGGCCATGGTCGCGTACAGGCTCATGCTCGACGCCAGCTCGTACAGCACGTACATGTCGGCCGCACGGTGGGTGAGCGCCTGGAACATCGACAGCGGCACACCGAACTGCTTGCGCTGCTTGAGGTAGCTCGTGGTCAGCTGCACCGAGGAGTCGAGGGCACCGACCGCCTCGGCGCACAGTGCCGCCTGCGCGTGCACCTGCGCCGCGGTGATGGCGGCGGACGCGTCGGCCGCCTCACCGAGCGGGGTCGCCGCAACATCGTCGAGCACGAGTTGCGCACCGCGACGCTCGTCGTGGGTGCGGTACGGCGTGCGGACCAGACCGTCGGCCGATGCGTCGACGACGAACAGTCCGACGCCACCCTCCGGGAGCTTCGCGGAGACGATGAAGGTGTCGGCGCAATCACCGTGCAGCACAGGATTCTTGCGACCGGAGACGGTCCAGGAGTCGCCGTCGCGCGCCGCGGTGGTGGCCACCTCGGTGTGCGGCCAGCGGCTGCCCGGCTCGTCGTGCGCGAACGCGAGGAGCACGGTGCCCTCGGACAGTCGCGGCAGGATGTCGGAGCGCTGCGCTTCGGTGCCGACCTCGGCGACGAGCCGGCCGGGCAGGTAGACGCAGTCGAGCACGGGCTCGGGTGCGAGCGCGCGGCCGATCTCGGTCATGACGGCCATGACCTCCACCGGTCCGGCTCCCATGCCGCCGTGCTCCTCCGCGAAGGGCAGGCCGAGCACGCCGAGTTCGCCGAGTTGCTTCCATACGTCGCGGTTCCAGCCCAGGTCACCTTCGGCCACCCGGTTGCGCGACTCGACGTCGTACGCGCCGGAGAGCAGGTCGCGGACGGTCGCGCGGAGCATGTCCTGTTCGGTGTCGAGTTCGAAGTTCATGTCCGGGGCCTCACAGTCCGAGAATCGAGGAAGCGATGATCGAACGCTGAACCTCGTTCGACCCGCCGTAGATGGTGACCTTGCGGTTGTTGAGGTAGGTCGGCATCGTCAGCTGCGCCCAGTCGGGCGAGTCGATACCGGCCTCGCCGGCGGGCAGCGAATCGGGGCCGGCGATGTCGACGAGCAGTTCGGTCGCGGCCTGCTGCAACTCGGAGCCGCGCATCTTGAGCAGCGACGATGCCGGGTTGGGCTTGCCGTCGGCCGAGCCGGCGACGACGCGTAGCTGGGTGAGCTCGAGAGCGAGCAGCTCGTTCTCGAGTTCGGCCAGGCGTGCCGCGAAGATCGGGTCGTCGAGCAGCGAGCCGCTGCCGTAGCGGGTCTCGGCCGCGAGGGACTTCGCCCGCGCGAGCTTGACCTTGGTGGCGCCGACCCGGGCGATGCCGGTGCGCTCGTTGCCGAGCAGGAACTTCGCCTGCGTCCAGCCGGTGTTCTCCTCGCCGACGAGGTTCTCGGCGGGAACGCGCACGTCTTCGAAGAACACCTCGTTGACCTCGTAGCTGCCGTCGATCAGTTTGATCGGACGGAGGGTGACGCCCGGGGTGTCCATCGGGAAGAGCAGCATCGAGATGCCGGCCTGCTTCTTCGCGTTCGGATCGGTGCGGACGAGGCAGAAGATCCAGTCGGCGTGCTGCGCGAGCGTCGTCCACGTCTTCTGACCGTTGACGATGTAGTCGTCACCGTCGCGGACGGCGCGGGTCTTGAGGGACGCGAGGTCGGAGCCGGCCTCGGGCTCGGAGAAGCCCTGGCACCACCAGATGTCGAGGTTGGCGGTGGCGGGGAGGAAGCGTTCCTTCATCTCCTGCGAGCCGAACTGCGCGATGACCGGCCCGATCATGGACGCGTTGAACGGCAGCGGGTCGGGCACCGACGCGAGCTGCAGCTCGCTGAGCCAGATGTTGCGCTGCATCGGCGTCCAGTCCTGACCGCCCCATTCGACGGGCCAGTTGGGAACGGCGAGGCCGCGCGAATGCAGGATGCGCTGGACGGCGACGTAGTCGTCCTTGCCCAGCGGAGTGCCGGAGGCGGTCTTCGCACGCACTTCGGCGGGGATCTCGGTGGTGAAGAAGGTGCGCAGTTCGTCGCGGAACGCACGCTCCTCCTCGGTGAGCTTCAGGTTCATGGAGGGACCTTCCAGGGATGCCGGCGCCGTAGCGCTTCTCGCGATTCCAAACTAACCTTACATCGTTAGCTCGTCCAGGCCGGGCCGGAAGGAGGACGATGGATGGCGCGCCCGCGCACGCCTCTGCTCAGCCGTGAGCTCATCCGCGACGTCACGCTACGACTCGTCGACGAGCACGGCCTCGACGCCGTCTCGATGCGTCGGATCGCCGCCGAACTGGGTGTTCGCGCCCCGTCGCTGTACAGCCACTACGCCACCAAGGAAGAACTGCTCGACGACATCGCCGACGCCATCGGTGAATCGGTCGATGTCAGCGGGTTCGCCGAGGACGACTGGCAGGAAGCGCTCCGACGCTGGGCTCGCACCTACCGCGACGCGCTCGCCGCGCACCCGAATATGGTGCCCTTCCTCGCCTCGAGTCCCGGCACGCGGCCCGTCTCCCTCCAGGCGTCCGACGCCATCCACGGCGGCCTCACCCGCGCCGGCTGGCCGCCCCGCTTCGCGACGATGATCGGAGCCTCGATCAAGTACATCGTCATCGGTTCCGCGATCACCTCGTTCGCGGGCGGATTCGACGATCACATCGACACCTACAACGAGCGGTATCCGCATCTGTCGCAGGCGCATCGGCTTCGCGAGTACGCCGCCGAGATCGATGCCGAGAGCTTCGACCTCGTTCTCGAGTCCTTCCTGCGGGAACTCGGGCGACGATACGAGATGTTTCCTTAGCCCGAACGCACCGATCAGCTGAGCGCGTTGCTGTGAATATGGTTGTGCGGTAACGATCGCTCTGCTGGCATGGCTGATCGTCCGACCACTCGGGTCGGGTTGTTCCACTGGATCGTCAAGTCCCGAGTCTTGTTGAGGCTGAGCGTGTGTTCAGTCCTCAGGCCGCAGGTGCGGCCGGTGGTTGTGCGTAGTAGGCGGTCTCGATCTCGGTCGGGGTGCGGTAGTCGAGTATGCCGTGGACCCGTTCGGTATCGAACCAATGCACCCATTGCACGGTGGCCGCTTCGACGTCTTCCCGGCCGGTGTTCTCCGACAGAACGCGACAGATCGGTTCGATCCCCCAGCGGTGTTGGTGTTCGTCGATGAACACAGGCGATTACTTCAGTCGGCGTGGGGCCACCTCCCACTTGCGGGGGACGAACTCCGCCTTCGCGAAAAACACTGTGGCAGAGCGAAGTATCTCCATCAACTGCCGTAGTTCGCGGTTCTCTTTCTCCGGACGGCGGATGCGCGCTTCGGCATCGACCGGCTCGGTCGGGAGCTCGTCGTCTTCGGCTTTGCGCACCCAGGTCCGCAGGGCTTCCTTGTGGACGCCGGTCTGCTCGGCGATCCGGTTGATGGCGCGCCGGTGCGGGTGTCGGGGTCACGGCGGGCTTCGACGGCGAGTCGGGTCGCTCGCTCACGCCAGTTCCTGAGGGTATTTGTAGTTCGCCATGATGAGTCTGGGGTGATCCTTCCGGGATGCCTGGCTCACCCTCGATGAAATCAGGGACGATTCAGTAATCATGCTCGACGATGACGTGATCGCCGTGCTCAGCACGGCGTGGCGTCGAACCGCTGGATGGGGCGCGGTCTATCGAGCGCGCGTGGCAGTCGCCGCGCCTTCCGCACGAAACGGCAGGACGTGGCATCGGCTGCTGCGGCGTTCAGCCTCACCCCGAGGCGTGAGCGTTGCGCCAGGCCGCCCACACCTGGGGACGGAGCCGGCCACGATCGGGGACCTTCATGCCCTCGCCGCGGGCCCACGCGCGTACGTCGGCGGTGGACGGTTCCGCGGTGGGAGCGTCCTTGTGCTGCGGTGTGATGCGGTCACACGCCGCGTCCTCGACGCCGGTCCACTCGTGCGCGGCGGCGAGATAGCGGTAGGTCCACTCCTCGGCGAGCTGACGAGTCTCGCAGAACACGATCGGCACACCGGGGTAGCGGACCTGCAGCTCGGCGAGACCGTCCGCGATCATCGCCGGCCGGACCCGTTCGAACTTGAACACCGCCGAGTAACGGTCTTCGACCACCACTGCGGCGCGGGGCAGGGCAGCGAGCTCGGCCATCGCGAAACGCAGCCTCCCGCTGGTCAGGCTGCCTACCAGGTCGGCCAACGACTTGCGTTCGACCGAGGCGACCAACCGGTCGTCGACGAGCAGACCGTAGTCTCCGCACGCCAGCGCACGGCGGACGGTGTCGACCTGCTGCCCGGGGAATTTGTAGGGGTAACGCTCGTGGGAATCGACGACGATCGTCAGTTCGGCGATGCCGGCGGCTCGGGCGGTGGGGGTGCGCACATTCGGACGTGCCTGCTTCCGAGTGCGCGGGGATTGCCAGAACACAGCATCGCGCCCCCGAGCTTGGGTGAACACGATCTGCGACCGGTTCTCCCGTCCCCGGTCCAGGACCACGTCGATCGCGGCGCCGCGACGCACACACGAACGCAACCGAACCTGCTCGACGATCTCGGGGTCCTCAGGCCACTCGTCGGCCGGAACGGGATAGCAGAACAGGGCTTTGGTACGCGGCCAGGTGTCGGAGGTGCGAAACACCAGTCCGTCCGACAGGGGCAGGCGCAGCAGGAACGGCAGCCGTGATTCCGGGTCCGGGTTGCGGGCGATCACCATGTCCACGAAGTTCGGCGGCCTTTCGCTCGGCGATACATACCGAGCAGTGTCCGATACCGATCGCCCGCCGACAAGCCTGCCGGACACGCGTGTGCGAGGCAGGAATGCATCGGGTGGGCGCGACAGAAACCGGTCGTCGATGAAAGGTCCTGCCACATGTCCGACAAGAGCAGAGGTTCGGCCGGGCAGAAGCGCGCCGCGAAAGCCAAGAAGCGAGCGCAGAAGAACCAGGGGACGATGGTCTCGCTCGCAGATCGCTCTCGCCGAACCGCGGTCGACGAGTACCAGCGGCTCATACCCATATTCCATGCGTGGCTGCTCGACAGCGGCATAAGCACCGGGGTGGAGATGGCCGCGGCGCACATCGTCGGTGTCGGGCAGGCAGTGGACTTACTCGCTCAGGACACGATCCGGTTCTCGGCGACCGCGTGGCGCACATCGGCCATCGACCATCTGCTCCGCGCTGCGTGCGGCTCGCCGGTACTGACGGTGGGCAACACCGACCAGCAGTTCCCGTCCGCCGAGCTCGACACCACCGCATTGATCGCGGCACCCGAGCCGGTGGACTGGTCCGAACCCGACCAGTTCGACATCGCCGCGGCCGTCGAAGGTCCGGACCAGTGGAGCGGCGAGCACAGTGGCCGGGTGTATGTCTCGGTGCATGTCGACTGTCGCTGACCTGCAAGCAACCCCCCCGACCATCGGCAAGGATGTGTCTGCGGTTGCTCAGTCAGAAGTGATAATCCTGCCCGGATTCGGTCGTCGGACCGTGGATCGGGTCAGTAGTGGTAGCGGGCGGCGATGATGACCAGGGCACCGTCGATGACCTCGTAGACCAGGCGGTGTTCTTTGTCGATACGTCGAGACCACAGTCCTGACAGGGCATGTCTGAGCCGTTCGGGTTTGCCGATCCCCGAGTACGGGTCTCGTTGGCAATCCCTGACCAGCTCGTTGACACGCTCGAGCTGTTTTCTGTCGGTCGAGATCCAGAACTGGTAGTCGTCCCACGCTTCGTCGGTGAAGGTGATGTTCACTCGATGAGTTCCCTTTCGGTGTATTCACCTCCGCGAGCTCTCTGCATGCTGGCGAGCAGTCGTCGGGCGTTGGCCGGAGACTGCATCAGGTACGAGGTCTCGAGCATGGCGTCGTAGTCATCCTTCGACATCAGGACGGCATTGCCCCGCTTGGATACGATTTCCACAGGGGTGTGGTCCTTGTTGACCTGTTCGAGCAGCGGAAAGAAGTTTTTTCTCGCTTCGGTAGCAGTGATGGCAGCCATAGGTACTCCTTCCCCGAAGTCTCTCGGCCCAGCTCTTGAACCGGTACATTAAACGGTACCACTTCGGTACGGCATTCGGTACCAAAAGGTGTGAGGTGCGGCTTTCGTTCCCTCTGCTCGTCCATCTGCCGGCGCTGCGCTCCGGGTGCACGCACGCTGGCTCGTCCACCATCGACATCGACACCACCGACGGCGACACCCCCGCACGAATCCTTACCTTCAGCGGACCGCCGATCGGCGAACCCGTGGTGCTCGGCGGACCGTTCGTCATGAACACCAAGGTGGAAATCACCAATGCATTCGAGGACTTTCACGCCGGTAAATTCGGCGACATCCCCCGCCGGTCCCGACTGCAGTACCTCTGATCGACCTTGTCATTGCCGGTGGCGCCGCCAGCGATCGATTCCTCGACGGTAAGCCCGTCGCTCTACTCATCACCCGCGGCGGCTCTTACGGCGCCGGCGCCCCGCGCGACGGCTGGGATCACAGCACCGCGTTCCTCGTCCGAATCCTCGGCGACCTGTGGGGTGGCGACGTCACCGTGATCGGACGCGATTCACACTCGTCGGCGTGAATCCCGCCCTCGACCAGTTGGCCGAGACCGCAGCGACTCTGGAGAAGGACGCGCGGGAAACTGCCGACATGGCCCCGGACCCGGCCCGCCGTCCGGCTGCGCCCGAGTTGGAGGTCATCGTCGTGCGCGTTCCCCTCGTCCGCCGATCGCTATCGAGCCCGGCGGGGAACATTTCGTCGGGTTCCTCCATCTCGGTGCTGCACTCACTTGCTTCAAGAAGCCGTCCACATGAGACACACTCTCTTAACCTGGACTCCATGACGCGCCCCATTCGCATCGGACTCCAACTACAGCCCCAGCAGCAACCCGATTACGGCGTCATCCGCGACACCGTGCTCCGCGCCGAGGACGCAGGCGCCGACATCGTGTTCAACTGGGACCACTTCTACCCGCTCTACGGCAACCCCGACGGCGCCCACTTCGAGTGCTGGACGATGCTCGGCGCCTGGGCGGAGCAGACCGAGCGCGTGGAGATCGGCGCACTGGTCACCGGTGGCGGCTACCGCAACCCCGACCTGCTCGCCGACATGGCCCGCACCGTCGACCACATCAGCGGCGGTCGTCTCATCCTCGGCATCGGCTCGGGCTGGTTCGAACGAGATTACGACGAGTACGGCTACGAGTTCGGCACCAAGGGCTCCCGCCTCGACCTGCTCGCCGAGTACATGCCCCGCATCGTGAATCGCCTCGGCAAGCTGAACCCGCAGCCCACCCGGCACATTCCCATCCTCATCGGTGGCGGCGGCCCGAAGAAGACGCTTCCGATGGTCGCGAAGTACGCGGACATCTGGCACAGCTTCGGCGAGATGGAGACCCACGCCGAGAAATCCGAGATCCTCGCGCAGCGCTGCGCCGAGGCCGGTCGTCGACCCGAGGACATCGAACGGTCCACCTCGTGGCCCGGCGCCGACGCGGCCCCGTCCTATGTGGAGCTCGGGATCACGCAGTTCACGGTGGGTGTCGGTGGTCCCGACTACGACCTCACCGAACTGCGCGAAGCCATCGCGTGGCGAGACGACAACTCCGCACCCCCGCTGACGGGGCTGAGCTGATCCCGGCCCGTGCCGACGGACCCTGAGCCGAGCACAGTACGTCGGTAGCATCGGTGGTGCATGTCGAACGCACCATGGCTACCGCCCTGCACCGCCGACGACTGGGACGACGGTCGGCGGCGGCGACGTCTCCGCGATACCCGCGCCGGTCATCACTGGGTACGGTTCGGCCGGCTTCGACGAGCCCTCGCGCGCACCGCCGTCGCGGCGCTCCCGCTCGTCGCCCTGTTCACCCAGTACTGGGCATGGGACGTCGCGCCGGTCCGTGAGCGACTCGCTCTCACGCAGCCACAGCTACATCCGATCCACGACGCGGCGACGCGGGAGGACCGCGACACGGCGGTCGTCGACCTGGTGGGCCTGGGCAACCTCGACGCGACCGAGACCGCCACGGCACTGCCCGCACTGAGCGAACTCGGGCAGGTGTGGGCGGTCGAGTACGACAACAGCGGTCTCGACACCGCCGTCGTCAGCCGCCTGATCCACGAGCGTGCCGCGTGGTCCGGGATCGAGAACATCGTGCTCACCGGGCACAGCATGGGTGGGATCATCGCCCTCGAGGTCGCCCAGCACCTGTATCAGGACACCGATCTCGAGGTGACCGGCGTGATCCTGGACTGCACGCCGCTCGACCTGCACGCCGTGCGGGCCGACGCGCGCGACGCCGGTGAGGACCTGTTGCGCTGGATCGGCTGGCTGCCCGGCGCACGGGAGAGCCGCAGCATGCGCATGCTCGTCGAGGTCGTCGCCCGCATGGACCGTTTCGTGCTCCCCTCGGACCGGTGGTACCGCCGTATCGACACCGAAGAGTTGCACGACGTCGCGGTCGAGGTGCTCCACGACAAGATCTTCTCGACCGACGCCGCGAGCAACGGACTGATCGAATCGCAGTTCCGGGCGATCGTCGCCTCCGGTGCAATCGACAACCTGAGGGCACTCGCCGACGAACGCGACGACAAGATCCGTCCCGCCATAGCGTTCCTCCGGCCACGGAACGCCGTCAACGACAACGTCGTCGACGTCGAGTACAGTCACCGGATCCTGATCGACCAGTCCGGCGGTGTCGACGGCACGCTGCTGGTGTCGAAACTCGACCGCACCGGACACGCCAATCCGATCCAGGCTCCCGCGGAATACAACACCGCGATCACGAACCGGGTGGTGCCCTTCGTCGACGGCAGGCCCGGTGAGGTCGAGGACGACGAGGAGGAGTCGCCGGATGGCGCGTTCTTCGATGACGACCGTCCCGGTGTCCGGCCGATCGTGGATCTCGACCGCATCGCCCCGGGCTGACCTCGGCCCGTTCTGTGACCGCCGTCTCACGGCCGCCGAATGCTCATCGGGTGTTCACCTTCTCGTTCCGTCCGACTCGCCTGACGCTCCTACGGTTCCGGCGTCGAACCGATTTCCGAGGAGAACGTTGTGGCCCGTAGAGTCCTGCCCTTGTTCGTCACGCACGACGGCATATCGTCGCGCTCGAACATCACGTGCAAGTACAAGTGCGGGGATGCCTGTTCGCACGCCGTCCCGAACACCTCCCGCGGTGAATACTTCGGCGACATCGTGCGCGCCGCCGTCTCGCGTCGCGGGGTCCTGCGAGGCGGTGCCATGGCCGTGCTCGCCGTCGGCGCCGGTGGTGTCCTGACGGCCTGTGCGGACGACTCCGCTGCGGCCGCCGGCAGTGACGCCGGGGCGGCGGGAGATCTCGGGCCGGTGCCCGACGGCACCAACTTCACGGCGGTCGCGCCGAACACCGATGACGCGGTGACGGTTCCGGAGGGGTACGAGAACGACGTCGTCATCCGCTGGGGCGATCCGGTGCTGCCCGATGCCCCGGCCTTCGACATCGGGAACCAGACGGCGACCGCGCAGGAGAAGCAGTTCGGGTTCAACAACGACTTCGCCGGCCTGCTCCCGGTGGACGGCCGACCCGACACCTACCTGCTCGTCGTCAATCACGAATACACCACCGAACCCTTCATGTTCGCCGACTACGATGCGGACGACCCCACCGAGGAACAGGTGCGCATCGGCATCGCCGGTCACGGGATGTCGGTCGTCCAGGTGAAGGGCGAGCCCGGGACCGGCCGCCTGACACCGGAATTCGGTGAATACAACCGTCGTATCACCGGAACCACCGAGTTCCTCCTCACCGGACCGGCCGCGGGCAGCGGCCTGCTGAAGACCACCGCCGACCCGACGGGCACGCGGGTCTCGGGGACGTTCAACAACTGCGCCGGCGGGCTCACCCCGTGGGGCACCGTGCTGTCGGGCGAGGAGAACTTCAACCAGTACTTCGCCAACGCCGAAAGCGTCACCGACCCGGTCGTCGCCGAACGTCTCGCCCGGTACGGACTCGAGGGCGCCGACACCGAACGGAAGTGGGAACGATTCGACCGGCGCTTCGACATCGCCGCGGAACCCAACGAGGTCAACCGGTTCGGGTGGATCGTCGAGATCGATCCGTGGGATCCGAATTCGGTGCCCGTCAAGCACACCGCACTGGGACGGTTCAAGCACGAGGCGGCCACCGTCCACATCACCGACGACGGCACCGTCGTGTCGTACAGCGGTGACGACGAACGCTTCGACTACATGTACAAGTTCGTCTCGTCGCGGAAGATGCAGCCCGGAAACTCGCGAGCTGCGATGCGGCACAACATGACCCTGCTCGACGCCGGCACGCTCTACGTCGCGAAGCTCAGCGATGACCATCCGGACGAGATCGACGGATCCGGAACACTTCCCGAGGCCGGCGAGTTCCGCGGCAGCGGCGAGTGGATCCCGCTGCTGCGCGCGAACGAGGACGGCAGCGCCGAGTCGCTGGTCGACGGCATGAGCGCCGAAGAGGTCGCGGTGTTCACCCGCCTCGCCGGCGACCGGGTGGGCGCGACGAAGATGGATCGCCCCGAGGACTTCGAACCGAATCCGGTCTCCGGCAAGGTCTACGTCGCACTCACCAACAACACCAAGCGCGGCGTCGACGGCGCCGCGCCGGCCGACGAGGCGAATCCGCGCGAGAACAACAAGAACGGTCAGGTCCTCGAGATCGACGACGACCACGCGGGTACGTCCTTCACGTGGAGGCTGCTGCTCGTGTGCGGGGACCCGAACGAGGCCGACACTTACTTCGGCGGCTTCGACAAGTCGCAGGTCAGTCCGATCTCGTGCCCCGACAACCTGGCCTTCGATTCGTACGGCAATCTGTGGATCTCGACCGACGGCAACGCACTCGGCTCCAACGACGGATTGTTCAGCGTCGTCCTCGACGGACCGCGCCGCGGTGAGACGAAGCAGTTCCTCACCGTGCCGATCGGCGCCGAGACGTGCGGGCCGATCGTGCAGGACGGCCGGGTCGTGGTGTGCGTCCAGCATCCCGGGGAGACCGACGACGCGTCGTGGGCGTCGCCGGCCTCGCACTGGCCCGACGGAGGCGACTCCCAGCCGCGTCCCGCCGTGGTCGCGGCGTGGAAGTCCGACGGCGGACGTATCGGGGTCTGACACCTCGTGCGTGGTTCCGGTCGCGCTCGCTCCCGGAACCACGCACGGGTCATCCGAGCCAGTCCAATACCGCTGCGGCGGTCCACGACTGCTGCATGCTGCCGAGCGGGTCGCCGGTGAACGGTTCGTAGTACTCGGCGAAGGTGCCGTCGCTCACCTGCCGGAGTCCTTCCGCGCGAAGCACGTTGGCCCGTTCGGCCCAACCACGACGGGCGAACGCCCACGAGAACAACCACGTCATCACGGGCCACACCGGTCCGCGCCAGTACTCGCGGGGACGGAAGTCGCCCGAGACGGGGGACGTCGACGGCGGTACCGCATAGCGAAGATCCGGATGCCCGCAGAACTTCGGCCCTTCGAAGGTGCGCAGCAGCGCCCTCTCGGCCTGCCGGTCGAGACCGCCGCACAGCAGTGGCGCGAACATCGCGAGAGTGTCGGTGGCGACCCACTTCCCGCTGCGTAGATCGAAATCCTTCGCCGCGCCCGTGCGGGAGTCGGTCGTGGTGATCACGCCCTTCCGGAACCGCTCGGCCCACTGATACAGCTCGCGCACATCCGCGTTGGGACGGGAATGCTCCTCACCGATGGTTGCAAGCACCTCGCACGACAGCGAGAACACCGCGCTGACGAAGACGTCCTCGACCGCGAAGCTCATGGCCTTCGCGAGCACGCTGTCCTCGTAACGCGCCGTCTTCATCTCCTCGAGCAACCACAGATAACGCGCGTATTCACGGTCGGTGGGTCGCTGGGTGGCGTCGGCGACGTGCTCGAGATCCTCGCGATGGAAGGGCGGCACCGGACCGGCGATAACGTTGGCGTACGCCGTATCCCAGCGCGGGGAGTTGTCCATGCCCGACTCCCACCCGTGGTACAGCGCGATGCGGCCGTTGCCGTCGAGATCGCGTGCGTGCGCGAGCCAGCGGTGCCACCGCACGAGATCCGCCCACCGGCGATCCAGGAACTCCTCGGCGACAGCACGTGTCGAGCGGCCGTGCCGTCGTGAATGCTCGAGGATGCGCTGTACGGCGATGGCGTGCACGGGAGGCTGTGTGATACCCGAGGTCTGCACCTGCGCCGGTGCGTGCGCGGCCAGTTCGGAGACCGCCCAGCGCGCTGGGCCCGGGAAGTAGCCGTCGACACCGTTGGCGAAGACGATGTGTGGGATCATCCCGTTCTTCCACTGCGCCGAGAGCAGGGTGTCGAGTTCGACCACCGCCCGTTCGACACTGAGCGGCGCGAGCCCCACGGCGACGAACGCCGCATCCCAACTCCACATGTGTGGATAAAGCTTGGGAGCGGCACTCGTCATGGCGCCCAGGTCGTTCCCACGCAGCAGGTACGCCGCGCGTGCGGCGAGCTGTGTGGAGGTGAATCCTCGGTCCGGCATGGCCCCCATTCTCTGTGCTGCGGACGGATCCGCACGACGAGGGCCGCAGCTGTAACAGCGCCGACACATTTCGCGCCGGCGCTGTGTCGAGCTGTGCTGTATCGATGTGTCAGGGGATGGTCAGTGCGCGGAGGGCAGGAAGGCCGTCGAGCCCGACAGGTCGCCCGGGCGGTGGGAGGCCGGGACGAGCAGGCCGCGACGCTCGAGGATCGGACGCACGCCCTCACCGAAGCGGTAGGCCTCCTCGAGATGCGGGTAGCCCGACAGCACGAAGTGGTCGAGTCCGATCTCGGCGTACTCGGCGATGCGGTCGGCGACCTCCTCGTGGGAACCCACGAGCGCGGTGCCCGCGCCACCACGGACGAGTCCGACGCCCGCCCACAGGTTGGGGGAGACCTCGAGGCTGCGGGCGTCCTTGCTCGCGGCGTAAGCGCTGCCGCCGCCGTGCAGCTCGACCATCCGGCGCTGCCCCTCGGAACCGGAGCGGGCCAGGCTCTGCTGGGCCTTCTCGATGGTCGCGGGGTCGAGCGCGGAGAGCAGGCGGTCGGCCTCGGCCCAGGCCTCGTCGGAGGTGTCCCGGCTGATGACGTGCAGGCGGATGCCGTAGTCGAGGGTGCGTCCCTGGATGTCGGCAAGGCCGCGGATCCACGCGATCTTGTCGGCGACGGCGGCCGGCGGCTCACCCCACGTGAGATAGGTGTCGCAGAACTGCGATGCGACGGTGCCGGCGGCGGGAGAGGACCCGCCGAAGAAGAGCGGCGGCACCGGATCGGGGATGCGCTGGAGCTGGGCGTTCTCGACCTGGATGTATTCGGCCTTGAAGTCGACCGGGCCGTTGCCCGCCCGTGTGTGAATGTGTCGGACGTGGTTGGCGTCGCCGGGTTGCACGCTGTCCACCACCGGGAATCGAGTCCGTGACCACGCTGTCACAGCCCAGTTCCGCACCCGAGTCCGATCTCGATCGTCGCAGGAGACTACGCACCGTGGTCGCGGCGAGCCTGCTCGGCACCACGGTGGAGTGGTACGACTTCTTCCTCTACGCGACGGCTGCGAGCCTGGTGTTCAACCAGCTGTTCTTCCCCGACCAGAGTTCGTTCGTCGGCACGATGCCTCTGATCCGAGGCAAACGAGCCGGTACTAGGCTCGTCGTATGAGCAGGCAACGAGGTGGCCGCGCCGCATCGTCGCCGCGCAAGGAGAAGACGGGTGCACCGGGCGGCCCGGCCGAGGGGTTGTACGACATCGACACGGGTACGTGCGAGCTCGTCAAGGACCGCTATCTCGCCGACGGATGGGTCCTCGAGATCAACGGGGTGCCCAGCTCGCACATCGACCTGAGCGACCCGGCCCTGCTCGAGTTCGAGTACATGCGGTGGATCGCGATGCTCGTCGAGAGCAGGTTCGAACACGACTCGAGATTGCGCGTGCTGCACCTCGGTGGGGGTGCGTGCACGATGGCGCGCTACTTCGCCGCGGTCTACCCCGACGCTCGGCAGGTCGTCGTCGAGATCGATGGTCGCCTCGCCGAACTCGTCCGCCACTGGTTCGATCTGCCCCGCGCTCCGTTGCTGCGTATCCGGGTGGGGGAGGCCCGTCAGGTCCTCACCTCGCTCTCCGACGCGAGCCGCGACGTGATCGTGCGGGATGTCTTCGCCTACAACCGCACTCCCGTCGCACTCACCACCCTCCAGTTCACACAGCACGCCCGACGCGTGCTCGCGCCCGGCGGTGTCTACGTCGTCAACTGCGGCGACTTCCGCGACCTGACCGTCGCGAAACGTGAGGCCGCGACGATCGGTGCGGTCTTCGAGCACACCGTGATCGTCGCCGACCCCGCGATGCTCAAGGGACGCCGCTACGGCAACGTCGTCATCGCCGGCAGCGACCTGCCGCTCGGCGACTCCCCGGCCCTGGCCCGCGACCTGCTCGGCGGTGCCGTCCCGGCACAGATCCGGCTGGGTGACCAGGTGGAGAAGTTCGCCGCCGGGGCGCGTGTGCTCGACGACAGCGAGGCCACCACACCACCCGGAACAAAGAGCACGGGCACGGAGTTGCACGGGTCATGACGTCAGCAGCCCCTACTCCGGTACTCCAGGTCTTCCGGCTCGGTATGCCCTGGCAGACCATCGATCCGTTCCTGTTCGTCGCGCACCATGTCGACGCGTATCCGGCGGGCAACGACGAACTCGGACCCGACGCGTCGCTCGACGGCCGCCCGCTCGGCCAGGACTTCGGAAACCCGGCGGGCTGGAGCATGTACCACGGAACCACCGTCCCGGGATTCCCCGGCCATCCGCACCGCGGCTTCGAGACGGTGACCTTCGTGCGCTCGGGTTTCGTCGACCACTCCGATTCGGTGGGTGCGGCGGCGCGTTTCGGTGAGGGCGACACGCAGTGGCTCACCGCCGGAAACGGCATCGTCCACAGCGAGATGTTCCCTCTGCTGAACAAGGATTCGGGCAATCCCCTCGAGCTGTTCCAGATCTGGCTGAACCTGCCCGCCGAGTCGAAGACCGTCGACCCGCACTTCTCGATGCTGTGGAACGAGGACACCCCCACCGTGACGGTCGCGGACGAGGACGGACGCACCGTCTCCATCCGCGTCATCGCCGGTGAGCTCGACGGCGCGACTCCGCCGCCGCCCCCGCCGAATTCGTGGGCATCCCGACCCGGCACCGACGTGGCGATCTGGAACATCGACCTGTCGTCCGGTGCGCGCTGGGAACTGCCGGCCGCGCGCGGTGAGCAGACGCAACGGGTCCTGTACGTGTACAACGGTTCCCCCGTGCGGATCGGTGACCGGACGATCGAGTCCGGGCACGGGGTCGTCGTCGACGCGTCGGTGCCGGTGCACCTCACCGGCGGCGACGAGGGCACGCAGATCCTGATGCTGCAGGGTCGCCCGATCGGCGAACCCGTCGTCTCGTACGGCCCGTTCGTGCTCAACGACGAGGCGGGTGTCCGCCAGGCGTTCGAGGACTACCGCCGCACCGGATTCGGCGGATGGCCCTGGGACAGCGACGGTCCCGTGCACGAACGTGACGCCGGCCGGTTCGCGCGGTATCCCGACGAGAAGCTCGAGCAACGCTGACGGCGTGCGCAGATCCTGTCGATTTCCGGCGGGATCTGCGACGAGAACTACTCGTTCGACGGCTGCACGTCCGGGACGAGGTACTCGGAGACCTCCATCGACCGGATCTCCCGGGCCTGATCGTCGTCGGGTCCGCTGCCGCGGAAGTCGTCGAGGTGTGCCTGTGACTCCCACCGTTCGTAGATGCAGACGCGGTCGGGCTCGATCAGGTCGGCGGTGACAGCGAAGTCGAGGCAGCCCGGCGCTCTACGGGCGGCCTCGACGACGGACCTGCAGGTCGCCAGATAGAACTCACGCCTGTCGGCGTCGACGGTGAGATGTCCTGCGACGATGATCATGAATTCCCTCCCGTGGTCACTGCCTCGTCGTGGATAGGACCTGCGAACGGGGTCGAACTCATCGCGGCCCGTCGTACCATGCCGGGGTGACCCAGCCCGGATACGATGCCCTCGCGGATCTGTACGTCGAGCTGTTTCCCGATCCGTACCTGACTCCGCTCGAACGCCACACCGTCGCCGCCTTCGCCGAGATGGTGTGCCAGAGCCAGGTGCAGGGTGTCGTGCTGGACGTGGGCTGCGGGCCCGGATACGTGGCCGCGGATCTCGCCGACCGCGGACTCGACGTGATCGGCCTCGATCCCAGCACCGAGATGCTGCGCATCGCGCGGGGCGCCTACCCCGCGCTGCGATTCGTGCGGGACGACGCGCGACTTGGGTCCGACGATCTCCGCGGTGTGGTTCCGAGCGCGATCATCGCGCGGTTCAGCCTCATCCACGTTCCGCCGCTCGAGATCCCCAGGGTCCTGGCCGGGTGGGCGGAGAGGATCCCGCCCGGGGGCGTGGTGCTCGTCGCGGGGCAGACCACCGACGAGCCGGGTGAGGTGGTCGAGTTCGACCACGCGGTGGCGCCGGCCTGGCGGTGGCACCCGGATCGTCTCGCCGCGGCCTTGTCCGACGCCGGATTCGACGAGGTGTGGCGGACGGTCGGCCGTCCCGACGCCGACCATCGCTTTCCCGACGTCCACCTGGCGGCGCGCCGGCGCTGACCGTCAGGGCGTGAACTGCATCGATTCGTCGACACGCCCGAGCCGCATGGTGGGCAGGTCGAGGAGATAGTTCTGCCGCATCAGCCATGGGCTGCGCGAACCCTGCTTGGGCAGAGCACCTTCCGCGCGGTGGATGTAGCCGGCGTCGAGACCGAGCAGCGGGCGGGTACGCCCGTCGCCCGAATACCTCGGCACCGCCGAGCGGTAGCCGTTGCGGCGCATGTACCGCAGCAACCGGCACACGTACAGGGACGCGAGATCGGCGCGCAGGGTCCACGACGCGTTGGTGTAACCGAGGCACATCGCGGCATTGGGCAGGCCGTCGAGCATCATCCCGCGGTAGATGAACCGGGTGGAGAGGTCGATCTTCTCCCCGTCCACGACGAACTCGATCCCCCCGGCGGGCACCAGTTGCAGACCCGTTGCGGGAATCAGGATCTCGGCCTCGAGTTCGCGGCCGGACTCGAGGTGGACGCTCTTCTCGGTGACGGTGTCGATCCGGTCGGTGACGATCTCGGCGTTCCCGGCGCGCAGGGTGCGGAACAGATCGGAGTCGGGGACCACGCACAGTCGCTGATCCCACGGGTCGTAACGCGGTGAGAAGTGGGGATCGACCGGGATCCTGCCGCGCAGGCGACGTTCGGTGAGAGTGCGCAGCACGCGTTTCGCAGCCGACGGGAACCGCTGACAGAACTGGTAGAAACCGAGGTTGACCACGACGTTCTTCGTCCGCACCGCGCGATGGGCCACCTTGTCGGGCAACAGGCGTCGTATCCGCGTCGCGATCGGGTCGCGCGCCGGCAGCGACATCACGTAGGTGGGGGAGCGTTGCAGCATCGTCACGTGTTCGGCCTTCTCCGCGAGCGCGGGCACGAGAGTGACGGCCGTGGCGCCGCTGCCGATCACCACGATCTTCTTCCCCTCGTAATCGAGGTCCTCGGGCCAGAACTGCGGATGTACGACCGTACCCGCGAAGTCCTGCAGGCCGGGGATGTCGGGGAGGTATCCGGACTCGTAGCTGTAGTAGCCGCTGCAGAGATAGAGGAAGGAACAGGACATCTCGACGGTACCCTGCCCGGTCGAGGCACGCACCGTCCACCGGGCATCATCCGACGACCAGGATGCGTCGATCACCTTGTGGCCGAAACGGATCTGCCGGTCGATGCCGAATTCTGCAGCGGTGTCGCGGATGTACTGCAGAATGTCGGGGCCGTCGGCGATGGACTTCTCACCCCGCCACGGGCGGAACGGGAAGCCGAGCGTGTACATGTCGCTGTCCGACCGGATCCCGGGATAGCGGAACAGATCCCACGTACCACCGATCGCGTCGCGACTCTCGAGGATGGCGTACCCCAAATCCGGGCACTGTGTCTGCAACCGGTAACCGGCATCGATGCCGGACAGCCCGGCTCCCACGATCAGTACGTCGACGTGTTCCACGCGCATCTCCTACCTGTCGGCCCACGCCAGCAGGTCGTCGACCTCCCAGGTGTTGATCACCTGTTCGGGTTCGACGCCCCGCTCGGCGGCACGTTCGCAACCGTACCCGAGCCAATCGAGTTGTCCCGGTGCATGTGCATCGGTGTCGATGGAGAACAGGCAACCCATCCCGAGTGCGAGATCGATGAGACGCGACGGCGGGTCGCGGCGTTCGGGCCGGCAGTTGATCTCGACGGCGGTGTCGTGATCGCGACACGCGGCGAAGACCTTCTCGGCGTCGAACTTCGACTCGGGACGGTTTCCGCGCCCCCCGGCGACGAGCCGGCCGGTGCAGTGCCCGAGGACGTCGACGTGGGGATTCGCCGCCGCACGCAGCATGCGTTTCGTCATCGCCGACCGGTCGGCCCGCAAGTTCGAGTGCACGCTCGCGACGACGACGTCGAGTTCGGCGAGCAGCCCCTCGTCCTGGTCGAGCGACCCGTCGTCGAGGATATCGACCTCGATACCCGTGAGAATCCTTGCACCACTGCCATTCTCGTTGATCTCCGCGACGACGGCGAGCTGCGAGCGCAACCGCTCCGCGGTGAGCCCGTTCGCGACCTTCAGGCGAGGGGAGTGGTCGGTGAGGGCAAAGTACTCGTGCCCGATCATCGTCGACGCGACGCGGTGCATCTCGTCGATCGGGCTGCCGCCGTCGGACCAGTTCGAGTGGGTGTGCAGGTCGCCGCGCAGGGACTCGAGCAGGTCGCGGCCGCCGCGCCCGATCGGGTCGGCCTCCTCGCGTAACTGCTCGAGATAGGCGGGCACTTTGTCGAACGACTCCCGGACGACCGTCGCGGTCTTCTTCCCGACGCCCGGCAGATCGGTCCACGAGTCGGTCTTCCGCAGAACCTCCCGCTTGTGGTCGCTCACCTCGGCGAGCACCTCCGCCGCGCGTCGATAGGCCTGCACACGGTAGGTGTCGGCGTGTTCGCGTTCGAGCCAGAAGGCGACTTCGCGGAGTGCGTCGACGGGGTCCACCCCTCCATTGTGGCCGCCGGGCGTCCGTAATCTGGGACGCATGCTCGAATCCGTCCGGTCGTCGTCCCCCCTCGGTGCGGTCTCCGCACTGGTCGTCGGTGCGGTGTCCGCGCTGACACTCGTCTCCGCCCGCGTGGCGTCCGAAGCGAAGGACCTCATGTACGAGGTGGACGGCGCGCCGCCCGCCCCGGTGGTGATCGTGCCGGGCGCGCGGGTGCACGAGGGCCGTCCGATGCGGGTGCTCCGCAGCCGCCTCGACGTCGCGGTCGCGTTGATGGCACGGGGACGGGTGCAAGCCGTGCTCGTCTCGGGCGACGGGGCCGGAACCTCGGGCGACGAGATCGAGGCGATGATCGCGTATCTCGTCGAGCAGGGTGTGAACCGGGAACGGATCGTCGCCGACCCGTACGGTCTCGACACCTACGACACCGCCCGGCGTGCGGTGGCCACCTACGGCGTGCGGCAGGCGCTGATCACGACCCAGGCCTTCCACCTTCCGCGCGCAGTGGCGTTGTGCCGGCGGGCGGGCATCGACATCGCCGGAGTCCGCGCCGCCAACGACGTGCGACTGCGCACGCGGCTGAGGAATCTGGCGCGCGAGTACGTGCTGTCGCGACCCAAGGCGTTCCTCGAACTCCGGTTCCCGCGCGACCCGGCGGTGGAGACCCCTCCGGACGACCGGCTCGCCGAGATCCTGGCCGGTCTCGAGCACGGTGCGGTGGCCGCCCCACCGTCTGCTTCCTAGGCTCGTGATCATGCGCCCCACAGCTCTCGTCACCGGAGGGGGTCGCGGTCTCGGCGCCGCGATCGCCCAGGAACTCGCTCCCACCCACGATCTGCTCCTCGGCGGACGACGTCGCGAGTCGCTCGATGCGATCCTCGAGGAACTGCCCGACGCCACGCCGTGGCCCGTGGACCTGCTCGATCACGTCGCCGTCGCCGCGGCCGCCGCCGACATCGATCGGCTCGACGTGCTCGTCCACAACGCGGGCGTCGCCGAACTGGGCACGATCGCCGACAGCGAGCCCCGGCAGTGGCGCGAGACGTTCGAGGCGAACGTCGTCGCCGTCGTCGCCCTGACGCAGGTGTTGCTACCGGCCCTGCGGACCGCGAACGGCCACGTGGTGCTCATCAACTCGGGGGCGGGTCTGCGCGTTCGCCCCGGGTGGGGTGCCTACGCCGCGAGCAAGTTCGCACTGCGGGCGTTCGGCGACGCGCTGCGCGAGGAGGAACCCGCGCTGCGGGTCACCTCGATCCACCCGGGCCGGATCGACACGGACATGCAGCGCGCGATCGTCGCGTCGGAGGGCCGCGAGTACGACCCGTCGCAGTTCCTCAGCCCCGGCACGGTGGCGCGTGCGGTGCGGCAGGTCGTCGAGGCGCCGGTCGACGCCCACCCCACCGAGGTCGTTCTGCGTCCTCGCTGACGACTCGAAAGAGCTGGCGGCTCAGAACGGCAGGGGGATCACGACCGGGGGAGCGCCCGGAATCTGGATCTGGATCTGCGGAGGCGGCGGCCGGGGGAGGAGGCGGTGGTGGTGCCGCGGCTTCCGGCACCGGATCGCGCCGCGGTGCAGGAACGGGTACCTGCAGCGCCTCGGTCTCCGGGCGGGTTTCCTCCGTGGTCTCCGGTGCGGCCGGAGCCATGGTTTTCGGCAGGGCCTCACCGACCGGCACGGGGACCATCGCGCCGGTCGTGATGTCGATGACCTCCAACTCCCGCACGGCAGTCGCGGCGGGCTGGACGACGAACATCCGCTCGGCGTTCAGTCCGGGCCATTTCGGACCTTCGAGTTCGTCGTTTCCGGTGAGCACCGGCGCGGACAGCGGATTGCCGCGCACGCACCGCACGCGCGGAACACCGAGTTCGTCGACGAGGACGATCGTGCCGCGTTCGAGCAGCGACTGCACGGGCCGCGCCGCACCGTCGCGGTACTCGTGCATGGTCACCCGGGTGTCGGCGCGCAACAGGACCGCCGTGAGGGTGTCGGTGTAGCCGCGGATGTCGGGCACGCCGAGGACACCGCGCCACGCTTCGGCCTTGGCGGGATCCTCCTCCAGATGAAGGATGAGCCCTTCGCGGTCGCACAGGGGCCGGTCGAGACTGCCCCCGTAGAGCGCCGGCCGATCACCGGAAACGGCCGGGGTCCCGGCGGTCGCGGTGACCGGATCACCGCCTTCCTCGACGACTTCGGGGGGAGCTGGCGGCACCGCGACCGGCACCTGCGGCGGCACGAGACGCGGCGTCCACGGGTCGTCCTGCGCGGTGGCGACATGCAGTTGCACGGGCGTCGTCGTCTCGACCGAACCGCCCGACGAGCAGGCACCCGCCACCAGTGCCGTCAGGGCGAGTGCCAGACCGAATCCACGAACCGTGTCGCTGGCCACGCCGTCATGCTAGGTCGATGATCGCCGGTGAAAGTGCTGTTCGGCGGTTCTCGTCGGTATCCGGATCCGGAGAGGAAACGCAGGAGGAGGTTGTTCACCTCGTCGCGACGTTCCATCTGCACGAAATGCCCCGCGCCCTCGAGCAGGTGGGCACCGCGCAGATCGGGGACGAAGGCACGCATCCGTTCGAGCGCCGACGACCCCGACATCGTCCCGAGGACGTCGAGCAGTCGGACGAGGCGATTGGAAATCGCGACGTTCGTGTACTCCTCGGCCTCCCGGGGCCGGTCGGTTCGGCCGTAGCCGGGCATGTCGGGGGCGACGGCACGGTATCCGGCGTCGACGAGCGGCGCGAACTGGTGCCGGTAGCGATACCCCAGGCCGGGGAAGCCGTGGCACAGACGACCGCGGGCCCGTCACCCCGATCGTCGATGTTCCACGTGAAACCATCGACCTCGACGATGCGGCTGCCCATCAGGAGGCGGGGACGGTCTGCATGTCCTCCTGGCTCCAGAACGCCCTCATGCTCGTGATCCTCGCGTCGTCGTCGAAGGTCATCACGTCGACGACCTCCATGATCAGATCCTGCTCACCCAGGTGCGTGACCAGGCGGAACACGAAAGCGGCGTTGTTCTCCGCGATCTTGAGGGTGATCACCTCACCGGTCTGCGCGAGTGGTTCGACCACTCCGTAGAACTCGCGGATCTCGGCCTCGGTCGCGCGGACGGGTGTGCCGACCGGATCCTCGACGGTCGCGCCCGGTGCGTACAGGGCGAGGACGTCGTCGACGGTGCCCGAGGCAACGGACTTCACGTAGTTCTCGACGGTGGCGCGGATCGCGTCCCGACTCGGTGACATGAGGTCTCCTTCGTTCGAATCGGGAACACGTTTCAATCGACGGTAGTGGGCCGGTTCCGCGGATGCACTCACGATTCCCACTCGGAAGACCCCGCGCCGGAGGACGATGACATCGCCATCACCCGGAACGATCGGAGACCCGATGATCGACGCTGTCGCCTTCACCCTCGACGGACACGCCGGCGCCCTCGCAGCGCGCAAGTGGGTCGACGAGACCCCGCGCTACGTGGCGCTGCTGTGCCACGGTTACGGCGAGCACTGCGGACGCTACGAATACGTGGCAGCGCGCCTGGTCGCCGACGGCGCCGCCGTCTATGCGGTGGACCACATCGGTCACGGTCTCAGCGACGGCGAACGCGTTCTGATCGACGACTTCGAGAAGGTGGTCGACGACTTCCGCCTGCTCGATCTCACGGCGCGACGCGAACATCCCGACCTGCCGGTCGCGCTCGTCGGGCACTCGATGGGCGGCATGATCGCCGCCCGGTACGCGCAGCGATACGGAGCGGAGCTGACCGCGGTCGTCCTGTCCGGGCCGGTCCTCGGCAGGTGGGCCACCGTCGACGCCCTGCTCGCGGCCGAGGAGATCCCCGATACCCCCATCGATCCGTCCACCCTCTCCCGTGATCCCGAGGTGGGTCGCGCCTACGTGGCCGACCCGCTCGTCTGGCACGGCCCGTTCAAGCGCACCACCGTGCAGGCGCTGAAGACCTGCATCGACACGATCACCGCCGCCGGTGCCGTCGACGACGTGCCCGTGTTGTGGTTACACGGCGAGGACGATCGACTGGTTCCCCTCGACGGCACCGCCACCGGATGGTCGTCGCTGGCAGGTCGCGGGGCGTCGTCGAAGACCTATCCCGAAGCGCGGCACGAGATCTTCAACGAGACGAATCGGGACGAGGTCCTGGGCGATGTCGTCGACTTCGTCGGCGCGCACATCCACCCTCTCGAGACTCTCGAGGATTGAAGCCGACCGCGTCTGGCTACCCCAAGCCATGGGGGCCGTCCCCTTCGTGTCCCGTACGGAAGGAGATGACCGTGGTCGAAGACAACACATCCGACAGGGCTCGCCCTGGTGCATCCGACAGGGCTCGCCCCGGTCCGGCCGACAAGGCACGCCTCGGGTTGAAGCAGACCGTGGTCGGTAAGGCGAAGGAGGTCGCCGGCGCTCTGACCGGCAACGACTCCCTCACCACCGAAGGCCGTCTCGAGCAGGAGCAGGCTCGGCAGACCAGGAAGGCCGACACCCTCTCGCACATGGCCGAGGCCGAGAGCGACGAGGCGGTCGAACAGCTCGACGCCGTCCGCGAGGCCGGACAACAGGAACGCGAGGCCGTGCAGCAGCGGACCGACGCCGTCGAGTCGCAGGCCGAGCGGGAGGCACGGGTCCGCAAACAGGCCGCCGACCTCGAACATCAGGAGAACATCGTCCGAGGGCGATCCGACGCCGCCCGTGAGGCCACAGCCGCCGAACAACAGGCACGTCGCGAGGAGAACGAGCAGGTCACGGATGCCGCCGCAGAGGTCGCGGCCGCCGACGAGGACCACCGACGAGCCTCCCACGACGCCGAACGTGCACGCCTCCAGGCCGAGGAGGAACGCCGCAAGGCCGACGCTCTCGAACGCACGCTGACCGACGAGCCGGATCGCTGACGAACACCACCGACATTCCCTACCGGAGCTGTACCCCCATCGAAGTTGGAGATGCGCCCATGAACCTCGCCACTCTGCCCAAGAGCGTTCTGCGACTGCAGTACAAGATCGCCCGCTTCCCGCTGGGATTGATCGAGCAGCAGTTGCGGTTCCTGCCCACCGACGCCCCGCCGCGCCTGATGTACGAGCGGGGGCTGGGCATGCTGGACGGCATCGTCGGCAGCGTGCTCGACGACCAGGAGATCGCCACCCGCGGGGCGCTCGCCACCGAACGCGCCGAGGCGGTGAAGCGCGCGGAGAAACTCGACGCGCAGGCCGCAGCCGAGAAGCGCGCGGCAGACGCCGAACTCCGTCGAACGCGTGAACGTGCCGCTGCCCAGCAGGAAGCCGCGCGACGCGACCGCGAGAACGAAGTCGAGCAGGCCCGGGAGCGTGCGCAGGAACGCGCGAAGCAGGCGGAGAAGGAGGCCGAGCAGAAGAAGGCCGCCGAGACCGCGAAGGCCGACCAGGAGGCCGCCGCGAAGCGCCAGGCCGCCGAGACCGCGAAGAAGAAGGGCGAGGAGCGCATCCGCAAGGCCGAGCAGGAGGCCGCCGAGCCCGCCAAGGTCTCCCTCAAGGATGCCGTCGCCAAGCAGCTCGAGGCGAAGGAAGCGGAGGAGCGCGCGCACGATGCGGGCGAGGTCGCCGAGTTCGAGAAGATCGAACACAAGCACCCCTGATCCCGGTTGTAGTCGACGAGACCCCGGTGCATCCTGTGCACCGGGGTCTCGTCCGTCGTAAGCGGTTGCTACTTCACGACATTGACCATCTTGCCGGGAACCACGATCACCTTGCGCGGTGCGGCACCGCCGAGCAGGTCGGCGATCTTCTCGTCCACGAGCGCGGCGGCCTCGATCGCGTGGGGTGCGGCGTCGGCCGGGACGGTGATGCGGCTGCGCACCTTGCCGTTGACCTGGATCGGGTACTCGACGCTGTCCTCGACGAGCCACTTCTCGTCGGCGACCGGGAACGGGCCGTGCGCAAGCGATTCGGTGTGTCCGAGACGCGACCACATCTCCTCGGCGAGGTGCGGGGCGACCGGGCCGAGCATGAGCACGAGCGGTTCGACGGCGCTGCGCGGCGCACCCGACGGGTACTGCTTCGTCAGGTGGTTCGTGTACTCGATGAGCTTGGCGATCGCCGTGTTGTCGCGCAGGTGGGTGAAGTCGTCCGACACACCCGCGACCGTCTTGTTGAGCGCCCGCAGCGTGTCGTCGCCGGGGGTGTCGTCGGTGACGCGCAGCGCGCCACCCTCCTCCTCGACGACGAGACGCCACACGCGCTGCAGGAAGCGGTGCGCGCCGACGACGTCCTTGGTCGCCCACGGACGCGACTGGTCGAGCGGGCCCATCGACATCTCGTAGACGCGCAGGGTGTCGGCGCCGTACTCGTCGAAGATCTGGTCGGGGCTGACGGAGTTCTTGAGCGACTTGCCCATCTTCCCGTACTCGCGAGCGACCTCCTGCTCACCGTCCGGGCCGGTCCAGTAGAACGTGCCGTCGCGCTCGACGACCTCCTCGGCCGGCACATACACGCCGCGCGAGTCGGTGTAGGCGTAGGCCTGGATGTAACCCTGGTTGAACAGGCGACGGTACGGCTCCGAGGAGGTGACGTACCCGAGGTCGAAGAGCACCTTGTGCCAGAACCGCGCGTACAGCAGGTGCAGCACCGCGTGCTCGACACCGCCGACGTAGAGATCGACGCCACCCGGGTCGTTCGGGCCGTGCAGTTCCGGCCGCGGGCCGGTCCAGTACGCCTCGTTCTCCTTGTCACAGAAGGCTTCCGAGTTGGTGGGGTCGATGTAGCGCAGCTGGTACCACGAGCTGCCGGCCCACTGCGGCATCACGTTGGTGTCGCGCGTGTAGCGCTTCAGGCCGTCGCCGAGATCGAGCTCGACGTTCATCCAATCCACCGCCTTCGCGAGCGGCGGGGACGGTTCGGAATCGGCGTCGTCCGGATCGAAGGAGACCGGCGCGTAATCCTCCACCTCGGGAAGTTCCACGGGCAGAGCGGATTCGGGCAGAGCATGGGCGCGTCCCTGCTCGTCGTAGACGATCGGGAAGGGCTCGCCCCAGTACCGCTGCCGCGCGAACAGCCAGTCGCGCAGCTTGTACTGGATGGTGCCGCGTCCGGCGCCGTCCGCCTCGAGCTTCGCGACGATCGTCTTCTTCGCCTCGGCGACGTCGAGACCGTCGAGCAGGCCGGAGTTCACCAGCACACCGTCGCCGGTGTACGCCTCGGCGGTGACGTCGCCGCCGGAGATGACCTCGCGGATGGGCAGACCGAAGGCGGTCGCGAACTCCCAGTCGCGCTGGTCGTGGCCGGGAACGGCCATGATCGCGCCGGTACCGTAGCCGGTGAGGACGTAGTCGGCGATGAAGATCGGCAGTCGCTCGCCGTTGACCGGGTTCACGGCGTAGGCGCCGAGGAAGACACCGGTCTTCTCCTTCGACTCCTGCCGCTCGAGATCGGACTTCGCGGCGATCGACGCGCGGTAGGCCGCGACCGCGGCAGCCGGATCGGCGGCGCCACCGGTCCAGCGCTGGTCGACGCCCTCGGGCCAGGACGCGGCGACGATCCGGTCGACGAGTTCGTGCTCGGGAGCGAGGGTCACGTAGCTGGCACCGAACAGGGTGTCGGGCCGGGTGGTGAACACCTCGATCGCCGAATCGTGGTCGGCGACGGCGAACTTCACCTGGGCGCCGTGCGAGCGCCCGATCCAGTTGCGCTGCATGGACTTGACCTTGTCGGTCCAGTCCAGATGCTCGAGATCGTCGATCAGGCGGTCGGAGTAGGCGGTGATCCGCATCATCCACTGGCGCAGGTTCTTCCGGAAGACCGGGAAGTTGCCGCGCTCGGAGCGGCCGTCGGCCGTGACCTCCTCGTTGGCGAGCACCGTGCCCAGACCCGGGCACCAGTTGACGAGCGAATCCGACCGGTAGACCAAGCGGTACGAGTCGATGACGTCGGCGCGCTCACCCTCCGACAGCGACGCCCAGTCGCGTCCGTCCTCGAGACGACGCGTGCCGTCGGCGAATTCGGCCTCGAGTTCGGAGATGCGACGCGCCCGGCCGGCCTCGCGGTCGTACCAGGCGTTGTAGATCGTCAGGAAGATCCACTGCGTCCAGCGGTAGAAGTCGACGTCGGTCGTCGCGACCGAGCGACGCTCGTCGTGCCCGAGACCGAGACGGGAGAGCTGCCGCTTCATGTTCCCGATGTTGGCCTCGGTGGTCGTGCGCGGGTGCGTGCCCGTCTGCACGGCGTACTGCTCGGCCGGCAGACCGAAGGCGTCGTAACCGAGGGTGTGCAGCACGTTGCGGCCCTGCATGCGGTTGAAGCGCGCATACACGTCGGTGGCGATGTACCCGAGCGGGTGCCCCACGTGCAGGCCCGAGCCCGAGGGGTACGGGAACATGTCCTGCACGAACAGCTTGTCGGAGGGCACCTCGCCGGCGAGATCGCCCACCGGATTGGGGGCGTGGAAGGTGCCGCGCTCGCGCCAGAGCTCCTGCCAGCGCTGCTCGATCCGCCCCGCGAGCTCGGCGGTGTACCGATGCTGCGGAGTGCTGCCGGGTTCGTGCTGGGAGGTCTGTTCGGGACGGGTCACGGTGATCACTATCTACTCGGCCGGGCGTGTGAGTGCTCCCACCAGGGTAGAACGTGCCCGCACCCGCGCAGACCGGTGGCACCACCGGCCGCGTATCCTGGTCGGGTGCTCATCGTCGCTGTCCTGCTCTTCGTGCTCGCTCTCGTCGTCGGCGCGGTGGGTGTCGCGGCACTGACCGGCAAGCTCCCGCGCAACCGCTGGGCCGGTGTGCGCACCCCCGACGCGCTGCGTGACGACGAGGCGTTCGCCCTGGCCAACAAGGTTGCCGCACCCAGCATGCTCGGGTCCGCGGTGCTCCTCGCCCTCGGTGGTGTCGCGTCGCTGACGCTGCCCACCGTCGCCGGGATCATCGCAGTCGTCGTCACCGTGGTGGCCGCCCTGATCACCGCCGGAGCCGGCGGATCCGTCGCAGCGCGGGTCGCTGCGGCGACGAAGCCGGAGGAGACAGCCGGCTGCGGTACCTCGTGCGGGGCGTGCAGCCTGCGCGGGGCGTGCGAGCCGACCGCCTGACGGTCCTCCCACCGGCAGTCCTCACGCCCAGCGGCGCTCCCGTGCGTAGCGCGGTGTCCACCAGAACCGGTTGAGCACCCGCACCGGTACCGGGAGACTCTTCAGCACGACGGCCACGCGGTCCTTCGGTGCTCCCTCGAAGAGGTAGGGCAGCATTTCGGAGACCTCGCGCTTGTCCAGTTGCGCGAACGCCCGCATCGAGATGTCGTGCCATTCCTCCTTGGTGATGGATTGTTCGATCAGCGGGAAGGCGTCCCGTTCCTCGTGCGCGAGGTGAGCACCCAGCGACGTGACGAGACCGTCGAGCAGACCGCCGAGCCGCTCGGTCGCCGTCTCCCGGTCGTCGAGCACAGCCTCGATCTCCGCCAACGCCGGGTCGATCACGGAATGTTCGGCCTCCATCGCATCGAGCACCTCCATCGCCCCCGCATCGTGTGCGAGGCGTGGCCGCATGAACGGCCAGACGTAGACGTCCTCGACGGAGTGGTGCGTGTGCAGTTCGGTGCTGAATCCGTGCCAGCCGAGGAGCAGCGCATCGTGCGTGCCGGGATCGGCGGTCCGCCACTTCTGTGCGAAGTCGGCGAGACGTTCGGTGTCCCGGCGTAGAGCGGAGTGGATCAGATGCACGACCTCCAGATCCTCGGCGGACAACGGCGTGGCGTGAGTGGTGGTCATGGCGGGTACCTCGACTTCCGTATGAATGTCCCCGTGTCCATGGAGCCTCGTCGCCGCGTGAGGTGTTCTCAATCCCACATTCGAGGGGGATACTTCGGGATATGCGCTCTGCACAGCGGTTGAGGGCAGGCATCCACGACGCAGCATCCGCGGCTGCGGACGGGGCGCAGTTTCGCGAGTTCGTGATGGATGTGCTCGGCGCTTTCATTCCGTACGACGGTGGTTGTGTCGCACCCGTGGACCCGGCCGTCGGGGTTCCCACCGGCTTCACCACCCGCGGCCTCGACGACCCAGCCGAGGTACTCCGATTGTCGATCGAGTTCGAGTACGGTCCGGACCTCGATCCGGACAGCCTCTACGCGCTCATGCAGCACCGGTCCGGAGTGCGGCGGATCGAAGAACCCTCCGGCCGCGGACCGGGATACGGCAACAGGCGGTATCTCGAACTCGTGTCGCATCTGGGCATGGGACACGAAGTGCAGCTGGTCTTCCGGGACGGAGACCGTCGGTGCTGGGGTGTCGGTGATCTGCTCCGCGCGTCGGGCCGAGGTTTCTCCGACGCCGAACTCACGATGCTCGACGACGTTCTCGACGACATCGCGAACGGATTCCGCACCACGTTGATCCGGCACGCATCCGCACGAACACGGAACACGGTCGTCGAGGGCACCGCCTGCGAATGCTCGGGTCCGGCCGTGGTGGTAATCGGGGCGGACGACGAATTCGATTCCGTCACTGCCGCAGCGATGATCTTCTTCGAACGCCTCGGCTGGGAGAGTCCCGCTCGGGGGCGCCCCGGACCGGCGCATGTGATCGCCCGTCAGGTCCGTAGAACACGACCCGTGCCCGCGGATGTGCGTGTCCGCACCCTCGACGGCGAATGGCTCGTACTGCGCGCCGCGATCTTCGACGAGACCGGCCGCGTCGTCATGACCTTCGAGCGGGCACGCCTGCCCGAGGTCGTCGCCCTGGTCACCGCCGCCTACGGTCTGACGCCACGCGAATCGGAGGTACTCGTCGAAGTGCTCGCCGGACGGTCTCGCAACGAGATCGCGAGTCGGTTGTTCATCAGCCCGTACACCGTGCAGGACCACCTGAAGAACATCTTCACCAAGACCGGTGTGAACAGCCGGCGCAGCCTCGTCTCGCGACTCGCGTGTACCGAGTACATGCCCCGGTTCGGTGGCGACCTGCGACCCGACGGATGGTTCGACGAGAGCGGAACGAGGACGGCGCCGGTGGAGGCCCGCACCCTAGGCTGACCCCATGACGACGCGTCAGGTCGACCCCGTCGGTGCGCTGCTCGGACTGGCCGTTCCGTTGCTGTGTGCCGTGGCCGTACTCGTGCTCACCCGCTCGTGGATCCCACGATTGCCCGAGGAGATCGCCACGCACTGGTCGGGCACGACACCCGATTCGTTCGGACCACCCATGACCTCGGCGTGGACCGCCGCCCTGCTGATCGTGCTCGTCGGGGGAGGGTGCTGCGCGATCGCCGCGATCGCGCAGGCGCAACTGCTCATGCGTCGCTACATGCTCGCGATCGGTCTCGGGGTCACCGGCACGATCACCGCACTGTTCCTGGCCGGTCTCGCGGGGCAGCTCGACACGACCGACGCCACGCAGGCCGCGTTGGAGGGCTGGCCGGCGGTGCTCGGCATGTGGGTGGGTATCGCGGTGGGCTGGTTCGGGGGACGGCTCCTGCGCGACGGTCGGGAGCGGAAGGCGGCGACCGCCGCTCCGGATCCGGCGCTGCCGCGCGGTCGTGCCGAACTGCCGATCGTCGAGCAGGTGGGCACCGGTGTGGGCACGACGGCGGGACTGTCGCTGCTCGTCCTGATCCCCGCGCTCGTCGTGTGCGGTGCGACGCAGAGCTGGTGGCCGCTGGGTTTGATCGCGCCCGTCGCTCTGCTCGTGCTGGGTCTGCTCCGCTACACCGTGGTGGTCGACGCGGACGGGATCCGGGTGTCGAATCTGGCCACCGACGCGCTCGGATACGACCTCGACGAGATCGTCGGGGCGAAGGTCACCGAGACCCGCCCGTTCCAGGACTGGGGCGGCTGGGGCCTGCGGGTCAAGGGCGGCAAGCGGTACGGCCTGGTCACGCGCACCGGGCCTGCCGTCGTGGTGACCACGGCCTCGGGACACGAATTCACCGTGACCGCAACGAGGGCCGAGGAGATGGCCGGCGCGCTCAACACTCTCGCCGACGCCCGCTGACCGGTCCCGGTCGCCCGAGGGGGCTCAGTTGCGCTCGACCTCGATGGGGTGCGTCGCGAGCAACGCCATCGGCAGCGGCTGCCGGCGCAGCACCCTCGCCCACACGTCGAGGTGCGCGGGGGCGAGCACATCGGTGGGCAGTGCCGAGACCACCATCCAGTCGTCGTTGCGTAGTTCGCCGTCGAGCTGACCTGCGCTCCACCCCGCGTATCCCGCGAAGATCCGCACACCCTCGACGTAGTGGGCGATGTGCCCGGGATCGACATCGAGGTCGATCATCACCACTCGGCCGTCGACGTGGCGGATGCCGGGGACGTCGGTGATGTCGGCCCCCACCCGCAGCGTGCCGAGGCACAGCGCCGAACTGCGGTGGACGGGACCGCCTACGAACAGGGTCTTCGGTTCGGCGGCGAGCCACGACCATTGCGGCAGCATGGCGTCGACGGAGGTGTCGCTGATGCGGTTCAGGACGACACCGAAGCTGCCGGCATCGGTGTGCTCGATGATGTAGACGACGGTGCGGCGGAAGGTCGGCTCGGTGAGATCGGTGGCGGAGACGAGCAGGCTTCCGGCCCGCACCCTGGGTGTCGAGGGTGCGGTGCGGTCCTCGGGTTCGTCCTGATGCTGCGCCACGTCAGCCATTCTGTCACCGCCGTCACCGGCGCGTGGGGTGGAACCCGACGGTCTGTGCCAACAGGGCGAGATGATGTTCGAACAGGACCTCGCGGTCCGGAAAAGTGTCGGGGCCGTACTGCCCGAAGACCTCGAAGCTCACGGACCCGAACAACGACGGCCACACCCAGAGACCGCGTGCCAGTACGGAATCCGGGGCCGTGAGGGAGAACTCGTCCCGGATCCGGCCCAGCGGTTCCCCCAGGCTCTCCGGAGGTGGGGCAGCGGCCGTGTCGTCCAATACACCCGCGGCGTGGGCCTCGTCCACGATCCGGGCCAGTCGCAGGACCACGCGGATACCGGGTGCGGTGGTGCGCTCGGCCGGGGCAGCGTAACCGGGCACCGGACTGCCGAACAGCAACCCGTAGCGGGCCGGTTCGGCCAGCGCCCACGAGCGCACCGCCCGGCCGAGGGTGAGAAACCGTTCGCGGTGATCGGAGGGGTCGACTGCGTCGACGGCACGGTCGACACTGTCGCCGAGTTCGTCGTAGGCGTCGACGACGAGCAGGGTGAGCAGCTCGTCGCGGCTCGAGACGTAGCGGTAGACGGCGGAGGAGACGACGCCCAGGTCTCGGGCGACGGCACGCAGCGACAGCGCCGCCGCTCCGTGGGTGCCGAGATGCTCGCGGCCGATCCGGAGGATGTCGGCCATCGTCTGTGCGCGTGCGCGCGCCCGTGGTGTCGTCACCGGACCATTCTGCCGTCGAACAGAGAGCACCGTCAACAAATGAGAGCACTGCTCTTGACAAGCGCGGCTGCACGGAGGATCGTCTGACGTCATCAGAGAGCAGTGCTCACACTTTTCCGAAGCGAGGAATCATGTCGCATCTCCAGGTGGTCGCAGGAGCCGGACCCGTCGGCTGGACCGTCGCCGAACAGATTGCCGCACAAGGACATCGCGTGCGCGTTCTCACCCGATCGGGCAGTGGACCGGAACGCGCGGGCATCGAACGCCTGCGTGTCGACGTCACGGATCCCGAGGCCGCGGCCGCAGCACTCGTCGACGAAGACGGACTTGTTGCCGACGCGGTGTACATGTGCGTCCACGGGTCGGCCTACCGCGCCGACGTGTGGGCACGCGAACTCCCCGTCGCCGAGCGGGTCGTTCTCGACGCCGCCGCGAACCTGTCGGAGAAGACGGTCGTCGTCTTCCCCGAGAGCCTCTACTCGTACAGCGAACCCGACCGGGTCATGACCGAGGACTCGCCCCGCGAGGCCGACACCGGCAAGCGCGGGGTCCGACGGCAGCTCCTCGCCGCCCGGGCAGCGCATCGCGCACCGACGGTGAGCGTGGTCGCGTCGGACTTCTTCGGTCCGCGGGTACTGAACGCGATGGCCGGCGAACGCATGGTGCCCACCGTGCTCGCCGGGAAGAAGGTGCGGGTGCTCGGCTCGGCCGACGTCCCGCATTCGTTCACCTACGTTCCCGACCTGGCCGCGGCGATGATCGCGGCAGCGGGGGAGCCGACCGTGTGGAACACCGTGATCCACGCACCCACCGGACCGGCCGTGGCACAGCGCGAGATCGCCACCGCCTTCACGCGGACGGCCGGCCTGCCCGCGCCCGCGGTGGGGACGATCCCGTCCTGGCTGGTGCGGGCCGGCGGCCACGTGAACCGGGACATGAAGGAACTCGCCGAGATGCTCTACCAGTTCGATGCCCCGTTCGTCATGGACTCGACCCGCACCGAACAGGTACTCGGCCTGTCGCCCACCCCGCTCGACGAGGCGGCCGCCCGCACCGTCGAATGGTGGCGGAGCCGATAGTGTCGTGCTTGTGCGAGACTCCGGGCAGCAGTCCAGGCAGCGGGCGTGGCGATCGACCGCAACCGCCCTGCGGAACTCGCCGGGTCTCGTACGACTGACCGGAGTGCGGTTCGCGAGCCAGTTCGGTGACGGACTGTTCCAGGCCGCACTCGGCGGGGCGATCCTGTTCAACCCCGAACGTCACACCGACCCGGTGACGATCGCGGCAGGCTTCGCGGTGCTGCTGTTGCCGTACTCGGTGATCGGTCCGTTCGCCGGCGCCCTGCTCGACCGGTGGGACCGGCGCCTCGTCCTCGTCTGGGCCAACCTGCTCCGCGGAGTGTTCATCGCGGCAGCGGCGGCCGTGTTGCTCCTCGGGGGACCGCAGACCCCACTCATGCTGCTCGCGCTCGCCGCCGTCGGTGTGAGCAGATTCGTCCTGGCGGGCGTCTCGGCCTCGCTCCCACACGTGGTCGCCCAGTCGTGGCTCGTCCCGGTCAATTCCGTTCTGGCGACGGTCGGTTCGGGTGTCTCGGCGGTCGGGGCCGCCACGGCGGTCGCGACCATAGGATTCGTGGGCGCGGGCGACACTGGCTCCGGGACGGCCGTCCTCCTCGGAGTGAGCGGTTCGCTCGTCGGTGCGGTCGCCGCAGCGGGATTCGCCGCGAATGCCCTCGGCCCCGAGGGAATACGTCCCCGGGCCGTGATCCCCACCGTCCTGTCGGGTCTGCGGACCGGTGCAGGAGCCGTCCTCGAAGCTCCTGGCGTGACGATCGCGATGCTCGGAATCGGCGCGCACCGCATCGTGTTCGGCGTCGACACGCTCATCATGGTGCTCGTCCTGCGTGCCGAGGAGAATGGCTCCGACCTGCTCGCGGGATTCTCCGGATTCGGTGTCGCGGTCGCCTGTACCGCCACCGGCATGCTCCTCGCAGCGGTGCTCGCACCGATCCTGATCCCGCGGCTGGGCCGGCCGCGCACCGTCACAGTCGGGTTGATCGCCGCCGCGATCGTGCAGTTCGCGTTCGTCACCACCGTGTCGGCCGGACCGTTGCTCGTCGCGGCCTTTCTGCTCGGCCTCGCCGGTCAGACCATCAAACTCACCGGCGACGCCGCGATGCAGATCGATATCGACGACGCGCGCCGAGGTCAGGTCTTCGCGCTGCAGGACACCGTCTTCAACATCGCCTTCCTCGGCGCGATCGTCGTGGCGGCCTTCGTCATCGACCCCGACGGGCGCACACCCGAGCTGGCCGTCGCAGGTGGGGTCGTCTACCTGATCGGGCTCGTCGCCGTGTTCGTCGTGCGCCGCACGCGGCAGTAGCGATCACGCGCTCAGCGCGGCCGGATGGATCCCCACCTCCGTGGCCTTGACGACGAACCATACGGAGTCGCCCGGATGGACGTCGAGGTCGGCGAGTGCCGCCGTCGTGATCTCCGCGGCGATACCCGTATCCGATCGCACGAGCACCGACGAACCCTGCGCCTCGAGTTCCGCGATCCTCACCCTCAGGGCGTTGCGCGGGCTCCCGTGCGGGGCTTCGGTGTAGACGGCGACCGCCGACGGCGCGAAGACGGCGACGGCGGCCGTACCCGGGACGCAGTCGTCGTGGACGCGGCCGTGGACGAGACCGTCCGCGGATTCCAGCGCCTCGGCTCGCACGATGCCGGTGACGAGATTGCTCCCCGCGATGCGGGCGGCGAAGGCGCTGCGCGGCCGGGTCAGCACCCGGCGTACCGGCCCGTCCTCGACGATCCGCCCGGCCTCGATCACGATCACCCGATCGGCGAGGGCGAGCACGTCGAGCGGGTCGTGGGTGACGAGCAGGCCCGTGCGTCCACTGTCGCGCAGGACGCGTCGCAGCAACGACCGCAACACCGGTGTCGCGGTGACGTCGAGCGCGGCCATCGGCTCGTCGAGCAAAAGCAGGTGCGGTTCGGCCGCGAGGGCACGTGCGAGTGCGACCCGTTGCGCCTGCCCACCCGATAACTCGTGCGGACGACGATCGGCGAGTGCTGCGGCATCGACCTCCTGCAGCCACCTCTCGGCGCGCACACGGGCCTCACGCCGACCCGCACCCGCACTGCGCGGTGCGAACTCGACGTTGTCCGCGACCGTCAGGTGCGGGAAGAGCAGCGCCTGCTGGGCGAGCAGCACCACCGACCGGTCGTGCGGAGCGACGGCGATGCCGGTCGCGGTATCGGTGAGGACGCGACCGTCGAGTTCCACGCGACCCGCATCGGGACGCAGCAGACCGGAGACCACTCCCAGCAGCGTCGACTTGCCGGCTCCGTTGGGGCCGAGCACCGCGACGATCTCACCCTGCGCGACCTCGAGGTCGACGTCGACATCGCGTGCGGCGACCCGGGCCCGCACCGTCAGGCTCACAGCGGGCGGTCCTTCCGCCGCGAGTACACGGCCACGACGATCACGACGGCCACCAGGATCAACACGAGCGACAGCGCGACGGCGGCATCGGGATCGGTTTCCCGCTGCAGATAGATCTCGAGCGGCAGCGTGCGCGTCACACCCTGAAGGCTGCCGGCGAAGGTGAGGGTCGCGCCGAATTCGCCCAGTGCGCGGGCGAATGCGAGTACCGAACCGGAGACCAGGCCGGGCAGCACGAGGGGCAGGGTGATGCGCCGGAAGACCGTCGTGGGACGCGCACCGAGTGTCGCCGCGACGTCCTCGTAGCGTGAACCCGCACTGCGCAGCGCACCTTCGAGACTCGTGACGAGGAAGGGCAGTGCGACGAAGGTCTGCGCGAGCACGACCGCGGTGGTGGTGAAGGCGATGTGGATCCCGAGCGCATCGAGGTGCTCACCGATCAGTCCGCGACGACCGAAGGTGTAGAGCAGGGCGATACCGCCCACGACCGGGGGCAGCACGAGCGGCAGCAGGACGAACCCGCGGATCACCGATATCCACCGGAAGCTACTGCGCGCCAGCACCATTGCGAGAGGCACGCCGAGCAGGATGCACAGGATCGTGGCCGCCGCGGAGGTGCGCAGGCTCAGGACGAGCGCGTCGAGGGACGCCGGGGATGTCACCAGCGAGGGGAAGGTCGTCCAGTCGACGGTGAGCAGCATCGACACCAGGGGCACGACGACGAACAGCAACCCGAGTGCCGCGGGAACGAACAACCACCGGGGCAGTCCCGTCGCGGTCACGGTGCACCGAATCCTGCGTCGGCCAGGACGGCACGACCGCCCGTGCCGGTGACGAAGTGCACGAAGGCGTCGGCGCGACCGGGATTTCGGGAATTCGACAGTGGTGCAACGGGATAGATGTTGACGATCTCTGCGGCTTCCGGGACGGGGACGACGGCGACCTTCTCGCCCGCCCCCATCGCGTCCGTGACGTAGACCAGACCGGCGTCGGCCTGACCGGAGGTGATCTTGCCGAGCACGTCGGTCACCGACGACTCCTCGGACACCGGCGCGAGCTCGACACCGGCGGTGTCCTCGAGTCGCTCGGTGGCCGCCCCGCACGGCACCTGGGGTGCGCACACGACCACCGAGAGACCGTCGCCGGTGAGATCGTCGAGCGAGGTGACGTTCTTCGGGTTCCCGGGTTCGGTGACGATCGTGAGCGTGTTGGTCGCGAACGGGATCGGCTCACCGGCAACGAGTCCGGCGTCGACGGCGGCGTCCATCGTCCGGGTGTCGGCGGAGGCGAAGACGTCGGCGGGTGCGCCCTGCTCGAGTTGGGTCTCGAGATCGGACGAGCCGGCGAACGAGAATTCCACCGACACTCCGGGGTTCGCGTCCTCGAATCGTTCGGCGATCTCGGTGAACGGTGCCCGGAGCGAGGCCGCCGCATAGACGGTGAGGACATCCGAGTCACTGCCACCGGTGCCGCACGACGTCAGTGCCGCAGCGGTGAGACCGGCAGCGAACGCGGCGAGCGCCCGGCGCCTCATTCGGTCGCTCCGGGTGTCTCGACGATGACGGTGGTCGCCTTGACGACGGCCACCCCGATGCTGCCCGGCTCGAGACCGAGTTCGTTCACAGCCTCGCTGCTCATGAGCGAGACTATGCGGTGGGGGCCGCACTGCATCTCCACCTGCGACATGACGGTGTCGGAGACGACGCGCGTGACCAGCCCGACGAAGCGGTTGCGGGCGGAACTGCCCACCCCGAGCGGATCGGGACCCGCATCGGCCTGAGCGCGGGCGAACTCCGCCAGCTCGCGACCGTCGACGGTCTTGCGTCCGGCGGAGTCCTTGCCGGCGCGCAGCAGCCCCTGGTCGATCCAGCGACGGACCGTGTCGTCGCTGACCCCCAGCAACGACGCGGCGTCGCGGATCCGGAGCGAGGTCACGCGTGTCTCCGCACATGCGTCATGAACGACACGTTATATCCGCATCTGCGGACCGGCAAGCAGATCAGTAGACGTCGCGGACGTACCGCTTGTCGGCGGCCATCTGCTCGACGTACGCCGCGGCGTCGTCGCGGTCGAGCCGCCCGTGCGCCTGCACCACCTCGCGCAGGGCCGCGTCGACATCCTTTGCCATACGTCCGGCGTCGCCGCACACGTAGAAGTGGGCACCGTTCTGCAGCCACTTCCACACCTGCGCCCCGTGCTCGCGCATCCGGTCCTGCACATAGATCTTCTGCCGCTGGTCGCGGGAGAAGGCCAGTCCCAGTTCGGTGAGGAAACCGTCGGCGTGCATCGACTCGATCTCGTCGCGGTAGAGATAGTCGGTCTCGGACCGCTGGTCGCCGAAGAACAACCAGTTGCGGCCCGTGTGCCCGGCCTCGCGACGGTCGTGGAGGAAACCGCGGAACGGTGCGATGCCCGTACCGGGACCGACCATGATCATGTCGGTCTCGGGTGCCGGTGGCCGGAAGTGCTCGTTGCGCTGCACGAAGATCGGGATGTCCACACCCTTGCTGTGATCGGCGAGGAACGACGAGCACACACCTGCCCGGGAGCGACCCTCGAATTCGTAGCGCACCACCGACACCGTCAGTTGTACCTCGCGCGGGTTCGTCTTCGGGCTCGACGAGATCGAGTACAGGCGCGGACGCAGACGGCCGAGCAGGTCCTTCCATTCGTCCCAGGGCGCCTTGAACGGGTACTCGGCGATGACGTCCATCGCCTGCCGCCCGTACAGCCACTGCTGCAGCTCGATCTTGTTGCCCGGTCGCAGAAGTTTCGTGAGTTCGGCACTGCCGCTCTGCTTCTGCACGAACCGGAGCAGTTCCGGTGTCACCCGGGTGATGTCGAGGTGCCGGGTCGCGGCCTCGCGCAGCGGCACGGTGGGGCGGTCGCCGAGTTCGACGGCGGTCTCCGGGTCGAGGGCGGTGACCTGCAACCATTCGTCGACGGCCTCCGGGCCGTTCGTCGGCATCACCCCGAGTGCGTCGCCGGCCTCGTATTCGAATGCGGGATCGAAGATCTCGAATCCGAACTGACGCACGTCCTTCGCCGAACCCGCACCGCTCAGTGCGATGTTGCGGGTGATCCGGGTGACGAGCGGCGAGTTGCGGGTATAGGCAGGGGCCGCGGGAGCAGCCGATGCGACCGGGGTCGTCGAGCCTCCCAGCAGCGGTACGAGGGCGTCGAGCCAGTTCTGCGCGCGCTCGTCCTCTCCGGGTTCGCAGTCGACGCGCTCGGCCAGGCGGGTCGCGCCGAGAGTGCTCAGACGGTCATCGACACGGCGCCCGAAGCCGCAGAAATCGTCGTAGCTCGAATCGCCGAAAGCAATTACTGCGTAACGTGTTCCGCTCAGTTCGGGCGCGGTGTCCGCCGCGAGCGACCGCCAGAACGACCCGCCGTTGTCGGGTGGGTCGCCGTCGCCGAAGGTGCTCGTGACGACCACGAGGTCGTCGATGTCGGCCAGCGCGGCGACGTCGAGTTCGTTCAGCCCCCTCAGCCGCACGGCCCGACCGGCATCGCGGAGCCGTTGTGCGCAACTCGCCGCGAAGGATTCGGCGTTGCCCGTCTGCGACGCCCAGGCCACCACGACGACCGGCCCGTCCGGCACCGCCTCGGTGGGCGTCGCGTCGGGAACCGGGGCCGAGTGCGCGTACATCCCGGCGAGCAGTCCGTCGACCCATACCCGCTTGTCGGCCGGGAACGGCGCGGTCGGCGGAAGGGTCGGCGCGGCAGTGATCTCCGCCGTCCTGAGTCCGGCGAGAAGACCTGCGAGATAACCTCGTTCGGCGTCGTCGAAGGTGGGTGCGGGAATCGTCCCGAGTCCCAGCGCAGACTCGAGACGGTCGAGCACCGAACCGCTCTCGAGCACCGGTTCGACCGCACCCGCGACCTTCTCCACCGACACGGCGCAGACCTTGAATTCGGGCTGCAGGGATGCCGGGTCGACGGCGTCGTTCGTCACGGCGTTGATGGCGAGATCGTCGCCGAAGAGGTCGTTCCAGTGGAAGGGCGCGAAGCAGTTCCCGGGCAGCACCCGGTCGGTGACGACGGCCGGCAGCACGGCCCGGCCGCGCCGCGATGCGATCTCGACCCGGTCGCCGTCGACGATCGACAGTCGCTGTGCATCATCGGGATTGATCTCGACGAACGGTCCGGGATTCAGTTTGGTGAGTTTCTCGACCTTCCCGGTCTTGGTGAGGGTGTGCCACTGGTGCGGGACGCGTCCGGTGTTCAGGACGAAGGGGTGGTCGTCGTCCGGCATTTCCGCGGCGGGCATGTGCGGGCGAGGGAAGAAACGAGCGCGGCCGTCGGGGGTCGCGAACGCCAGTCGCGGACGGGAACCGTCCTCGCGCACCACCGGGGTCCGGCTCGTCCCGTCGTTGAGATAGCGGACGGGGTGCCGTGTCGCGGCCGACTCCGGCGGGCACGGCCATTGCACGGGCCCTTCCCGCAGTCGATCGTAGGTCATGCCGCGCAGGTCGTAGCCGGTCTGCGGATTCGCGAATCCGGTGATCTCCTCGAAGATTTCCTCGGCACTCGAATAGTCGAAGGCGTCGCCGAAACCCATCTCCTGAGCGACCCGCGCGATGATCTCCCAGTCGGGCAGCGACTCACCGACGGGTTCGACGGCCTGCTGTAGAAGATTGACGGTACGGTCGGATCCGACGGTGACATACTCGGATTCGGCCCACAGAGCTGCGGGTAGGAGAACGTCTGCGTACGAAGCGGTTTCGGTCTCGCGATAGACGTCCTGCACGATCACCAGCTCGGCCTTCCCGAGTGCCTCGAGAACGGTGGACCGATTCGCGATCGACGCCACGGGATTGGTGCAGATGATCCAGCACGCCTTGATCTCTCCGGCGGCCATGCGCTCGAACATGTCGACGGTGCCGGCGCCGCCCTCGGTGCGCAGCGTGCCGCGCGGCAGCGACCAGCGATCTTCGACGAACGCGCGGTCGTCGTCGGAGAGGACACTGCGCTGACCGGGCAGACCCGGTCCCATGTATCCCATCTCGCGGCCGCCCATCGCGTTGGGCTGGCCGGTGAGGGAGAACGGCCCGCTGCCGGTGCGGGAGATCGCCCCGGTCGCGAGGTGCAGATTGCAGATCGCGTTGGTGTTCCACGTGCCGTGGGTGCTCTGGTTCAGACCCATCGTCCAGCAACTCATCCACTCCCCGGCCTCGCCGATCCACTGCGCCGCGGTGCGGATGTCGGCCTCGGCCAGACCGGTGACTTCGGCGACGACGTGCGGTGGGTAGTCGGCGAGGAAGGACTCCATCGCGTCCCAGCCGTCGGTGTGCTTCTCGACGAAGTCGCGGTCGACGTGTCCGTTCTCGACGATCAGGTGCAGCAGACCGTTGAGAAGCGCCAGGTCGGTGCCCGGCGCGATCTGCAGAAACAGGTCGGCCTTGTCGGCGGTCGCGCTGCGCCGCGGATCGACGACGATCAGTCGCGCTCCCGCCTTGACCCGATCCATCATGCGCAGGAACAGAATGGGATGGCAGTCGGCCATATTGGAACCCGACACGAAGAAGACGTCGGCGCGGTCGAAGTCCTCGTACGAGCCGGGCGGGCCGTCGGATCCGAGCGACTGCTTGTACCCGGTCGCGGCGCCGGCCATGCACAGTCTCGAGTTCGATTCCATGTGCGAGGTGCGCAGGTATCCCTTCGCGAGCTTCGTCGCGAGATACTGGGCCTCGAGCGACATCTGTCCCGAGACGTAGAGAGCCACCGCGTCGGAGCCGTGGGCCGAGACGATATCGTTCAGGCGCCGCGCGGTCTCGGCGATCGCATCGTCGAAGGGGAGCGGGGCGACCTCGGCCGCCCGCTCGGAACGCATCCACGCCGTATCGAGCCGGCCCCCGACCGCGAGCATCTCCGCGCTGGTCGCGCCCTTCGTGCACAACCGACCTCTGTTGGTCGGGTGATCCTTGTCTCCGTATGCCCTCACCACGCGTCGGTCACCCGTCTCCGGGTCGACGGCGACGTCGAGGAGCATCCCGCATCCCACACCGCAGTAGGAGCAGGTGGATTTCACCGTGGTGATCTCGTCCTGCATCCCGCAACTCCTCGACACCGTCTCGACTACGCCGGTGTCCATGCTGGAGAAGCGGTGTTGCGGTGGCGTCACCCGCGGTGAGCACGCGGTGACATCTGGCTCACGCCGCCGTCACGACGATGTGAGATCAGACGTTCGGAGTCAGGCCTCCTGCTGCTGTGCCCACCACTCGAGCAGCGCGGCCTCGGCCTCGTCGCGCTCGAGCGGGCCGCGGTCGAGCCGCAGTTCCTTGAGGAAGTTCCACGCCTTGCCGACCGTCGGACCTGCGGAGATACCCAGCAGTTCCATGATCGCGTTGCCGTCGAGGTCGGGCCGGACCTTGGCGAGATCCTCCTCGGCGGCGATGCGCTCGATCCGTTCCTCGAGACCGTCGTAGGTGGCCTGCAGCGCGGCGGCCCGACGCTTGTTGCGGGTCGTGCAATCGGCGCGCACCAGCTTGTGGAGCTTCGGCAGCAGCGGCCCGGCGTCGTGCACGTAACGGCGCACGGCCGAATCCGTCCACTGTCCCCTGCCGTAGCCGTGGAAGCGCAGGTGCAGGAAGACCAGACGGCTGACGTCCTCGATCATCTGCTTCGAGTACTTGAGGGCGCGCATGCGCTTGCGCACGAGCTTCGCTCCGACCACCTCGTGGTGGTGGAAGCTGACGCCGCCCTGCGGCTCGTTGCGTTTGGTGTCGGGCTTGCCGATGTCGTGCAGCAGCGCAGCCCACCGCAGGACGAGATCGGGATCGCCGTCCTCGAGGTCGATGGCCTGCTTCAGGACGGTCAGCGAGTGCCAGTACACGTCCTTGTGCTGGTGGTGCTCGTCGATCTCGAGCTTCATCGCGGGGATCTCGGGGATCACCCGCTGCGCCAGACCGGTCTCGACCATCGTGTCGATGCCCTCGATCGGATAGTCGCCGAGGATCAGCTTGTCGAGCTCGGCCTGCACCCGCTCGGCGCTGATCCGCAGGATCTCGTCGGCCATCGAGACGATCGCGGTGTGCACGCGCTCGGTGAGGGCGAAGCCGAGCTGGGAGACGAACCGCGCCGCGCGCAGCATGCGCAGCGGATCGTCGTGGAAGGAGTCCTCGGGCTTCGCCGGGGTGTCGAGCACGCCGGCGAGCAGGGAGTCCATGCCGCCGAGCGGGTCGACGAACTCACCCGCACCGTCCGGTCCGATCCGCACGGCCATCGCATTGACGGTGAAGTCGCGGCGCACGAGATCGTCCTCGAGACTCGTGCCGTACTTCACGATGGGGTGACGCGTGACACGGTCGTAGGCGTCGCTGCGGAAGGTGGTGATCTCGAGTTGCTCGAGTCCCTTCACCGCACTGATGGTCCCGAAGTCGATACCCGTGTCCCACTGGTGGTCGACGAATCCGCGCAGCAGCTCCTGCACGACCTCCGGACGCGCATCGGTGGTGAAGTCGAGGTCGGTGCCGAGGCGACCGAGCACCGCGTCGCGCACGCTGCCCCCGACGAGATACAGCTCGTGTCCGGCTTCGGCGAATCGCGCCCCCAGCGGGGCGAGGATGTCGGACAGATCGCGCAGAGTGGCCTCGGCTCCGGCGAGCAGCCGGGTACGACGGTCGGTTTCTGCGGTGGGGGAGTTCACGTCTTTGCACCTTACCGAGCAGCGCGTTCGTGTGGTTGAGCCGGGACCGACGTCGGTCCATCTACTATCTATGAGGTGTCGCCCGCCGAACGTGCCAACCGTAACCGCCGCAGCTCGCGGCGGCGTGGCGCGGGCGCAAAGAAGACCGCACACGGTGCTTCGCCCGGATCGTCCGCTTCGCCCGGACCTCGCATGCGGACCGTCCGCGAGACTTCCGCGGGAGGTCTGGTGGTCGACGGACTCGGTGGTCCGCCCGAGAAACTCTGCGCAGCCCTGATCGGCCGCACCGACCGGCGGGGACGCCTGCTGTGGTCGTTGCCGAAGGGCCACATCGAGCAGGGTGAGACCGCCGAGGAAACCGCGATGCGCGAGGTCCGCGAGGAGACCGGCGTGCGCAGTTCGGTGCTCGCCGAGCTGGGCAGCATCGATTACTGGTTCGTCACCGAGGGCCGCCGGGTCCACAAGACCGTGCACCACTATCTGCTGCGTTATCTCGGCGGAGAACTCTCCGACGCGGACGTCGAGGTCACCGAGGTGGCGTGGGTGCCGCTGCGCGAACTGCGGACCCGCCTGGCGTACGCCGACGAACGCAAGCTCGCCGACATCGCCGATCAGCTCATCGCCGAGATGGACCACACGCGACTCCCCGATGCCGACGAACCGGGGGCCCCACGCGGATGACGGTGGTGGTGTCCCGGGCGGGCGCCGCGGTGCTCGCCGTGCTCGTACTCGTCCTCACAACGGCAGGCGTGACGCCTCTTCTGCCGACGACTCTTCTCCCGACGGCCTCGGCGAATCCGGCCGCAGCCCAGACCGACCCCGACGAGCCGCGCTTCCTCGAGTTGAGTATCGACGAGGTGACGCCGCAGACGGTGACTCTCACGAGCGAGTCCGTCGTCACGGTCCGCGGCACGGTGGCGAACATCGGCGACCGGGACGTCGAGGACGTCTGGGTGCGGCTGCAGCGCGCACCGGTGGTCTCCGACTCCGCAGCGCTGCGCACCTCGCTGTCCCTCGACCAGGCCGGATTCGACACGGTCGGTGAGTTCGAGGAGGTCGCCGACCGGCTGGGGCAGGGCGAACGTACCGACTTCGAACTCGAACTGCCGCTGCGCTCCGATCTCGTGCCGTCGCTCGACATCGACACTCCCGGCGTCTACCCGCTGCTGGTGAACGTCAACGGGGTCCCCGAATACGGCGGGGCGGCCCGGCTCGACGACGCACGCTTCCTGCTGCCCGTGCTCGCGGTTCCCGCGAGCGACGAGGTCACCGAGGAGACCGAAACCGGGAACGGCGGGTCGCGGGGCACGACCCGCTCGTCCGACGACGGCCGGCTCGACCGCGAGGAGAAAGCGTTCCCCGCCGTACCGCCCGACGTGTCCCGCCCCGCCGCGGTCACGATGCTGTGGCCACTGGCCGATCGGCCGAGGCTCGCCGCCGGCGTGGCCGGTTCCGGCACCGAGCCGGTACGCCTGGTCGACGACGACCTCGCGGCCTCGCTCACCGAGGGCGGGAGGCTCGACGGTCTGCTGCGCGCCGTCGAGGACACCGCCCGCACCGAACCCCGCGTCCTCGAGGGACTGTGCCTGGCCGTGGACCCGGACCTGCTCGTGACCGTCGCGAACATGACGCGCGATTATCTCGTCGTCGAGGATCCGAACGAACCGACCGGCGATGCGCGTCCGGGCTCGGGCACGGATGCCGCGGTCGCCTGGCTCGAGCGGTTGCGTGCCCTCGCGGCGACGACCTGCACGATGGCCGTGCCGTTCGCACAGGTCGACCTGACCGCGCTCGGCGACCTCGCCGACTCGTCCCTGACCGACTCCGCGCTCGAATCACCGGCGGCCATCGTCGACTCCATCCTCGGCGTCACCTCCACCCCGGGCGTGATGTGGCCCGACTCCGGCGTACTCACCGAGAAGACCGGATCGATGCTCGCCGCCGACGGCCCGGTGACCGCTCTGGTGTCCGACAACGCCGTCGAGGGCGGACGCGCCCTGCTCGCGGGCACGTCGTCGACGCCGTCCACCGCGCCGGGCGGCAACGGCTTCCGGATCTCCGGTGTCTCCGGCCTCACCGCCGCCCTGTTCGACTCGTCCGCGTCCGCGGCACTGGCCGGGATGGGCACCGACCCGCAGACGCCGTCCTTCGTCCCCTCCTCGGCGCGCTACGACCTCTCCCGCGATTCCTCGACGGCCCGCCTGCAGGACGCCCTCGGCGCGCTGGCCTGGCCGGCCATGGTGCCGACGGTCAGCGAGGTCACCGGGGCGGCACTGCCGGCCGCGGGCCGATCGGTGCTGTTCGCGCCGCCGCAGAACTGGTCGGCATCGCCCGACGACGCCGTCTCCGTGCTGTCGATGCTCTCCACGCTCGTCCGCTCGGGCCTGACCACGCCGCGACCGCTCGCCGCGCTCGTCGACGCGGCCGCGAACACCGCGAACGACCCGACGGCCTCGATGCTGGTCTATCCCGAGCAGGCGATCACCGACGGCGCCTCCGCGGCGGTCGTGTCCGAGGCCGAGGAACAGATCGGCCGCCTCGACGCGATCCAGACGGCGCTGGTCGAGGACCCGCAGGCCCAGCTCACCCCGCAGCAGTTCACCGCCCCGCTGCGCGAGGACCTGCTGCGCGCGATGAGCCTGGCCGGTCGTCGCGGTGCCGACGCCGACGGTGCCTACGCGACCGGCGAGCACCGCGCCTCCGAGGTGCGGGAGGCCGTCGACGACATCTACGACGCCGTGACGGTCATCTCGACCGGCGGTGTCTACACCCTGACGTCCGAACAGAGTCCGCTGCTGCTCACCGCGCGCAACGACCTGCCCGTGGGCATCACCGTGCGACTGCAGGTGGACGCGCCCGACACGGTGGACATCACCGATATCGGGCCGACCCAGCTCCCGCCGCGCGGCAGCCGCACCCTCACGGTGCCGGCTCAGATCAGCGACTCGCGGAACCTCCGGTTGGAGTTCGCACTCACCACCGACTCCGGCCTGCCTCTCGGCAGCTCGACGACGGTGACGGTACGTTCCAATGCGTACGGCCAGATCCTCGCCGTCGTCACGGGATGTGCGGGAGCCCTCCTGCTGTTCCTGGCGGGCAGGCGACTTCTGCACCGGTTCCGGGGAGAGCCGGATCCAGCCGACGAAGGGTATGAGAAATGACCGGGAACTCCACACGGGACGACGTGGAGACACACCCGAACCCGGGACCGTCGGACTCTCCCACCACCTCACCGGACGTCACGGGTGCCGGTGCGGGTCGCCGCAGGCCGCAGAGCCTGCTCGCGGCGACCGGCTCCATCGCCGTGGCGACCCTGGTCAGCCGCATCACCGGCTTCCTCAAGCAGCTGCTCATCCTGACCCTGCTCGGTGCGAGCGTCGCGTCGTCCTTCACCGTGGCGCACCAGATCCCCAACATGATCTCCGAGCTGGTGCTCGGCGCCGTCCTGACCTCGATCGTCGTGCCGGTGCTGGTGCGGGCCGAGCGGGAGGACCCCGACGGCGGTGAGGCCTTCGTCCGGCGACTGTTCACCGCGGCGCTGGTGCTGCTCGGCACGGCGACCGTTCTCGCGGTGGCCGCGGCCCCGGTCCTGACCACCCACGTCTTCCTCGACGAGTCCGGCAAGGTCTCGACGTCGCTGACCACGACGCTGTCGTACCTGCTCCTGCCCGCGATCATGTTCTACGGGTTGTCGGGCCTGTTCACGGGCATCCTCAACACCCGGCAGGTGTTCAAGCCGGGCGCCTGGGCCCCGGTGTGCAACAACCTCGTGGTGCTCACCGTGCTGGTGATCTACTACCTGATGCCGGGCGAGATCACGCTCGATCCGGTGCGGATGAGCGATCCGAAACTGCTCGTCCTCGGCATCGGCGTGCTGCTCGGCGTCATCACGCAGGCGATGTGCCTGGTACCCGCGCTGCGCCGCGAAGGCATCAATCTCAGGCCGTTGTGGGGTCTCGACGACCGGCTCCGGCAGTTCGGTGGCATGGCCGCCGCGATCGTGCTGTACGTGCTGATCAGCCAGGCCGGGATGGTCTTCGCCACGCGTGTGTCGTCAGGCGCCGACGAGGCAGGTCCCGCGATCTACAACAACGCGTGGCTGCTGCTGCAGCTGCCCTACGGCGTCCTCGGGGTCACCGTGCTCACCGCGATCATGCCGCGCCTGAGTCGCAACGCCGCCGCGGACGACACCCCGGCCGTCGTCGACGACCTGTCCGTCGCGACCCGCCTCACCATGATCTCGCTCATCCCGATCGTCACCTTCCTGACGATCGCGGGTTCGCAGGTCGGCGCCGCGCTGTACGGCTACGGCAACTTCGGCGGCAGCAACGCCGAACGCCTCGGCCAGGCGGTGAGCTGGTCGGCGTTCACGCTCATCCCGTACGCGCTGGTGCTCATCCACCTGCGCGTGTTCTATGCCAGGGAACAGGCCTGGACCCCCACCTGGATCATCCTCGGCATCACCGCCGTCAAGATCGGCCTGTCCGCGCTGGCGCCCGTCGTCGCGGCGAACGACGAGCAGGTGGTGCTGCTCCTCGGCGCGGCCACGGGCGTCGCGTTCACCGTCGGAGCGTTCATCGGCGGCTATCTGCTGCACCGCACACTCGGCGACCTGCAGATGGCGAACGTCGGACGCACCGTCTGGCACGTCGTGCTCGCGTCGCTCGCCGCGGCGATTGTCGTGCTCGTCACCGACCGTCTCCTGCAACTCGACGTCCTTGCCGACCGCTTCGGGGGCATCGGCTCGCTCGTGCGGGTCGGGCTCAACGGTGTGCTCATGGTGCTCGTCGCGCTGGTCGGGATGTACCTGCTCAAGGTGCCCGAGATCCTCGCGATCGAAGCGGCCGTGCGACGGAAGGTCGCGGCACTGCGCGGCACCGCCCCGGTCGAGGAGGCCCCCTCCGGACCCGAGACCGGAACCACCTCCGACGAGGCGCCGGCTCCCGCCCCCGTCCCGCGTCCGCGCTACGCCGAATCGGATGCCGAGAAGACCGTCATCCTGCCGCGTATCGACTACGGCGAGTACGGCGTCGGACCTTATGACGCCATCACAGAGGTCATGCCCGCCATCAGGGACGTGCCCGGTCGCAGCAATGCGCACGGACAACTCCCGTACCCTGATCAGCAGCAGGTACGGTCCGGGAGCCGTCGACCACGGTTCTTCGCGGCCCCCAGCGGCGACCCGCGTCTGCACACCGGAAGTGGACGAGTCGACAACGAAGGAGTGAGGGTGAGCGACGACCACGCTGCCGGCAAGTCCACCATCGATGCCGCCGCACGGCAGAAGTCTGCCGACAAGGACGGCAAGCGCCCGCCGCGCGATCCGAACCTCGACACGGGTGTCATCCCCGTCGGATCCCCGCAGCTCCCGCCGGTGCGTGTCGCGGGCCCGGCCTCCCAGCCGCGCCGTCCGATGCGCGGCCCCGATCTCATCGCCGGTGCCTCGGTCGCCGGTGGTCGCTACCGTCTGCTCGCCCCGCACGGAGGCGCGCGCGGTCTGCGTTTCTGGCAGGCACTCGACGTCAAGCTCGATCGCGAGGTCGCGCTGACCTTCGTCGACGCGGAACAGCGCGCGGCCGACGGCACCGGCCCCGACTCGCCGCAGGCCGTGCTCTCGCGCACCCTGCGCCTCGGTCGTATCAATTCGCCCGGACTCGCCCGCGTCCTCGACGTGGTGCGCGGCAGCTCGGGCGGCATCGTCATCTCGGAGTGGACTCCCGGCCGGTCGCTGAAGGAGATGTCCACCACCGAGCCGTCGCCGATCGGTGCAGCACGCGCGATCCGCGCGCTCGCGGCCGCCGCCGAGGCGTCGCACCGTGCGGGCAGTGCCCTGTCGATCGACCACCCGGATCGCATCCGCATCAGCGTGGCGGGTGACGCCGTGCTGGCCTTCCCCGCGACCTTCTCCGATTCCGACGCGATGTCCGACGTGCGCGGTCTCGGCGCGAGCCTGTACGGACTCATCACCGGACGGTGGCCGCTCGGTGAGCCATCGGCTCCGGGCGGCGTTCCCGTCCCGCACCACAGCGGTGCCACCGTCGGCGGAATGCCGGAGCCCGACCGCAAGGACGGTGTGCCGGTGGAGCCGCGCGTCCTGCGTCCCGATGTGCCGTTCGAGATCTCGGCGGTCGCGGTGCGTGCCCTGTCCGAGGACGGCGGTATCCGGACCGCCGCGACCGTGCAGCACATCCTCGACCAGGCGTCGGTCGTCGATCAGAAGACCGAGATGATCCCGGCACTGCGGATCGGGCAGCGCGCTGCCGCCTCGGAGACGCATGCACTCGCGGATCCCGAAGCGCTGGAACAGAAGAAGAAACATTCGCAGCGGATGCTCATCGCCCTGGCCGCGCTCGGTGCCACGACGGTGCTGTTGCTCGCGCTCATCGGATGGTGGATCGCGAACCTGCTCGCCGGCGATGCCGACGATGCTCCGCTGACGAGTCAGGAGTTCGGTCTGACTCCCACTGCCGAGGCACCCGCCGAGGAGGGGGCGGGCGACGAGCAGGTCGAGGCCGCGCCGCCGCGACCGGCGGCGAGCGCTCCGGTCTCCGCGACCTCCGTGTCGGTGTTCTCGCCTCAGGGCACACCCGATTCGCCCGCCACCGCGTCGCAGGCGATCGACGGTGATCCGTCCACCTCGTGGAGCACCGATGCCTACTTCGATCCGTTCCCGTCGCTGAAGAACGGTGTCGGACTTCTGTTCACGCTCGCCGACGCGTCGGAACTGTCCGCGGTGAAGGTCACCACCGACACGCCGGGCACGGTCGTCGAGGTGCGCAGCGCACCGTCCGAGTCGACGTCGCTCGATCAGACGCAGGTGATCGGTTCGGGCACACTGGCTTCCGGTGAGACCACGATCCCGGTCGAGGCGGACGGCCAGACTTCGCACGTGCTGGTGTGGATCACCGATCTGAGCTCGAGCGGCGGAAGCAACAAGAGTTCCCTCTCCGAAGTGGAATTCGAAGCCGCACGCTGACCGCGGACAGCCGGGCGGAATCGTCCGGATCGGCTACCATCCGCGCGTGCGAATTTTCGGGGGGATCGCAAAAATCGCCGTGCCCGACGGGGGTGTCGACGACGGCGGAAGCGTGTCGGACGGGGTGGCGTCCGATGGAGCAGTGTCGGATGCCGAGCTGCTCGCAGCACACGTCGCAGGCGATCGGCATGCCTTCTCCGCCTTGCTGGCACGACATCACGACCATCTGTGGCAGGTCGCGCGGCGGACGAGTTACTCGAACGAGGACGCGGCCGACGCGCTTCAGGAGGCACTGCTCTCGGCGCACCGGAGGGCTTCGGGTTTCCGGGAGGACGCCGCGGTCCGCAGCTGGTTGCACTCGATCGTCGTCAACGCGTGCCTCGATCGCATCCGCCGCAATCGTGTCCGCGTGACCGTCCCACTGTTCGAGGACGATTCGCACGACCTGCGTACCCCGCGCGATCCCATCCACGACACCGAGATCGCACTCGACATCGAATCCGCCCTGTTCGCACTGCCACCCGACCAGCGGGCAGCCGTCGTCGCGGTGGATGTGGAAGGTTTCTCCGTCCGGGAGGCGGCGCAACGTCTCGGTGTTCCGGAGGGAACGGTCAAGAGTCGCTGTGCCCGCGCGCGGAGCCGGCTCGCAGTTCTTCTCGACGACCTTCGCTCCGAGGGGAACCGATCGTGATCCTCCTCCGTCTTACTCTGGTGAGGGATGCCGAACCGCGGAGGAGAGTCGCGCATGAACGAGGACGAGATGCGTCCGTCGAACTCCGCCGAGATGCGCCCGCCGTACTCCGCGGAGTTGCTCGCCGATCTGCATGCCGGGGTGCTCGACGAGGAGTTCGCCGCCCGGTTGTGGCCGCGCGTGCGCCGCGATCCCGGGGCCGTCGTGTATCTGGCGCGGCTCGACGCGACGCAGGCGCGGTTGTCGGCCCTGCGCGGCGCTCCACCGAAAGAATCGATTCCGCCCGAGATCGCCGCGCGTATCGGTGCCGCGCTCGCGGAGGATCGATCCGACGACCGGTCCGATGTCCGGTCCACACCGTCCCGCATCGCACGGCGTCGCCGGTGGGCGGTGGCCGGTGCCGCGGTCGCGGCTGCAGTGGCGGTGTTGCTCGTGGTGGTCGTGCGCGAAACGGCTTTCGGTAGCGACGACCCGACCGGTGTTCCCGTCGCGGCAGCGGAAGACGAGGCCCTGTTCGAACCCTCCACCCTGCGGGCGATGATCGGCGACACCGATCCCGGTCTCCTCGGTGGAGCCGATCGTCTCCGAGAATGCTTGGACGCGAACGGTTTCGAAGGCCGGTCACCGATCGGTTCACGCGCGGTGCGGTACGCCGGCGACGATGCCGTCCTCGTCCTGTTGAGCGGACCGGACGCACCGGCGCTCACCGCTCTGGTGGTCGGAACCGACTGCGACGCAGATGATCCCGCGACATTGGTGCGCAAGACGATCGGCTGACCTTTCGGCGCTCGGGTCCGGCGCTCGGGTCCGGCGCTACGCCACGGTCGACAACAGTTCCAGGATCCGCGCGCGCAGCGCGGGTGTGTCGTCCTCCGCGGCGATGAGGCCGGCGAACAACGCCGACCCCGCTGCCATCACGAGCACGGCCTTGGCGTCGATCTCGACGTCCGAGCCGTCGCCGTCGGCGAACAGGGCGGTGCTGGGGCCGCTGAACGTGCGCCAGAGCGTGTTGCGGAGGTCGTCGTGGTCCCGCAGTGCCGCGAGAAGCCCCGGGAGCGCAGCGCGGACCTCCGGCCGGGAGAACAATTCGATGCTCCCGGTGACCACCCATTCGATCCAGCCCTTGCGATCGATGCCGTCGTAGGGCGTCAGATCGGGTGCGGAACCGAGCAGTGCGTCGAGCACCAGGTGGGCCTTGGTCGGCCACCGACGCGTGAGTGCGGCGCGGCCGACGCCGGCGCGGGCGGCGACCGCCCGCAGGCTCAGCCCGTCCCAGCCGTGGGAGCGGAGCATCTCGCGGGTGGCGGTGAGGACGTCGTTGTCTATTCGGGGGTCGCGGGGGCGCCCCGGAGCGGTGCTGGGCATGGGATCCGTGATGTCGGGACCGAGTGGGAATCGATCTGGCGCGGAGTGTGACGAGCGTTATAGTCGAAGCGCAATTACGATACCACTGGCATCGAAAGTAGGGGCATGTCTTCGCCGCGACCCACCGTGTTCGAACCGGCCCGACTCGGGCCGCTCACCCTCCGCAACCGCATCGTCAAGGCGGCAACCTTCGAAGGGGTCATGCCTCGAGGAGCCGTCAGCGACGAACTCGTCGAATTCCACGCCGAGGTCGCCCGCGGCGGCACCGCCCTCACGACCGTCGCCTACTGCTCGGTCTCCCACGACGGCCGCGTCCACCGCGACACCCTCGTGCTCGACGCCGACTCCGTCCCCGGCCTGACCCGGCTCACCGACGCCGTGCACACCGCCGGGGGTCTGGCCTCCGCGCAGATCGGCCACGCCGGACTCGTCGCCAACCAGATCTCCAACAAGATGAAGACGCTCGCGCCGTCCACGCGCATCAGCGCCCCCGCCATGGGGCTCGTCCGCGGCGCGACACTCGAGCAGCTCGATCGGGTAGTCGAGGACTACGCACGCGCCGCGCGCTTCGCCGTCGAGGCCGGATTCGACGCCGTCGAGGTCCACCTCGGGCACAACTACCTGCTCAGCTCCTTCATGAGCCCGAATCTCAACAAGCGCTCCGACAAGTACGGCGGCAGCATCGAGGGCCGTACCGCCTTCCCGCGTCGCGTGCTCGAGGCCGTCCGCACGGCAGTGGGGGAGGGGGTGGCCGTCATCGCGAAGTTCAACATGACCGACGGCGTGCCCCAGGGTCTGTGGCTCGACGAGTCCCTGCCCATGGCCAAGCTCATCGAGTCCGACGGCACCATCCATGCCATGCAGCTCACCGGCGGGAGCTCGCTGTTGAACGGGATGTACTTCTTCCGCGGCGACGTCCCCATGAAGGAGTTCCAGGCGTCGCAGCCGAAGGTCGTCGGCTGGGGACTGAAGGTCTACGGGCCGAAGATCTTCCCGAAGCTCCCGTTCGAGGAGGCATTCTTCCTGCCCATGGCCCGGCAGTTCCGGGAGGAACTGAAGATCCCGCTGATCCTGCTCGGCGGCATCAACCGGCTCGACACTATCGAGACGGCGCTCGACGAAGGCTTCGAGTTCGTCGCCATGGGCCGCGCGCTGCTGCGTGATCCGTATCTCGTCCGCAAGTTCGAGGAGAAGACGGCACACGAAGGTCTGTGTATCCACTGCAACAAGTGCATGCCGACCATCTATACGGGCACGCGTTGCGTGATCCGCGAGACGCTGCGGGACGTGCCCGGCGCGGCCTGAGACCGTCCCGGTTCGCATCGAGAGCGGGCCGGTCGGGCGACCGGCCGGTCCGTACAGGGCGTCTGTGGCGGGACGCACGGCGGAAGGGGAACAACACCGTTTACCCTGGTGTTGACAGTATCTGTAGGCTGCCGTCCGGTTCCGACCGGATCGCCCGCAGTCCTCGCGCCCCCGTTCACCCAACCGGAAGGCTCCGCCGCATGACGACCTCGCCCACGATTCACGACCTCATCATCGTCGGTTCGGGACCGGCCGGATACACCGCCGCCATCTACGCGGCCCGCGCCGAACTCACCCCGCTCGTCTTCGAGGGAACGCAGTTCGGTGGCGAGCTCATGACCACCACCGAGGTCGAGAACTTCCCGGGCTTCAAGGACGGGATCATGGGCCCGGAGCTCATGGACCAGATGCGCGAGCAGGCACTGCGTTTCGGCGCCGATCTGCGCACCGAGGACGTCGACGAGATGGACCTCACGGGCCCGGTCAAGACGGTCGTCGCCAATGGCGAGACCTACCGCAGCCACGCCGTCATCCTCGCGATGGGCGCCGAGCCGCGTTACCTCGGTGTGCCCGGGGAGTCGCAGCTGCTCGGCCGCGGCGTTTCCGCCTGCGCGACCTGCGACGGCTTCTTCTTCCGCGACCAGGACATCGCCGTCGTCGGCGGTGGCGACTCCGCGATGGAGGAGGCGACCTTCCTGACGCGCTTCGCGCGCAGCGTCACCCTCATCCACCGCCGCGAGGAGTTCCGCGCCTCGAAGATCATGCTCGAGCGCGCCCGCGCCAACGAGAAGATCCGCTTCGTCACCAACGCGAAGGTCGCCGAGGTGCAGGGCGAGAACAGCGTCACCAACCTCGTCCTCGAGGACACCGTCACCGGCGAGCGCAGCGACCTGCCGGTCACCGGCTTGTTCGTCGCCGTCGGCCACGACCCGCGCAGCTCGCTCGTCAAGGGTCAAGTCGACCTCGACGACGAGGGCTACGTGAAGGTCTCGGCGCCGTCCACCGCGACCTCCGTGCCGGGTGTCTTCGCCGCGGGCGACCTCGTCGACCACACCTACCGCCAGGCGATCACCGCCGCCGGCACCGGATGCTCGGCGTCCATCGACGCGGAGCGGTGGCTCGTCGCGAACCGCGAGGTCGAGGCGCCGACGCTCGCCGAGGCCTGATCCACCACCCCGTTCCACATTCCACCCCGAGATTCAGGAGACATCCGTGGCCGACAAGAACACCGTCACCATCACCGACTCGTCGTTCGTCGAGGACGTACTGCAGTCCGAGAAGCCCGTCCTCGTCGACTTCTGGGCCACCTGGTGCGGTCCGTGCAAGATGGTCGCTCCGGTTCTCGAGGAGATCGCGGCCGAACACGGCGACAAGCTGACCGTCGCCAAGCTCGACATCGACGCCAATCCGTCGGCCGCACGCGACTACCAGGTCATGTCGATTCCCACGATGATCCTCTTCTCCGGTGGCAAGCCGACGAAGACGATCGTGGGGGCCAAGGGCAAGGCGGCGTTGCTTCGGGATCTCGCGGACGTCCTGTAGTACCGTCCCAGGATCAACCTCTCGGATGTGCCCGTGAGCCCGTCTTCACGGGCACATCCTTCATCCCACTCCCGTTCGATGCTGCCCAGCCCTCACGCCGGGCACCGATCCTGTCAGCACGGAAAGGCCCGATACATGCGCCCTCTTCGTCACGGCGACCACGGTCCGGCGGTCGCCGAGATCCGGAGCACCTTGGCCGGCCTGGGCTTCCTGCACAACGAGCCCGAGGAGTCGGGCGACTGGATGGGATCGGACGTCCCCTTCGATCGTGAACTCGACGGAGCCGTGCGCGCGTTCCAGCAGCAGCGCGGTCTGCTCGTCGACGGGACCGTAGGCCCCGCGACCTACCGTTCCTTGAAGGAAGCGTCGTACAAGCTCGGTGCGCGCACCCTGATGTATCAGCTCTCCGCTCCGCTCTACGGCGACGACGTCGCGGCCCTGCAGACCCGTCTTCAGGATCTCGGCTTCTACGTCGACCGCGTGGACGGCTACTTCGGTCCGAAGACCCACGAGGGTCTGTGCTCCTTCCAGCGCGAGATCGGACTCGCCTCCGACGGCATCTGCGGTGCCGAGACACTGCGCTCGCTCGAACTGCTCGGCACGCGCGTGTCGGGCGGGTCGCCCCACGCGATCTCCGAGGAGGAGATCGTGCGCCGCTCCGGTCCGCAGCTCAGCGGCAAGCGCATCGTCATCGACCCGGGTCTCGGCGGCAACACCCACGGCATCATCGTGCCGAGCCCCCACGGCCCGATCTCCGAGGCCGACATCCTGTGGGATCTCGCGCGTCGGCTCGAGGGCCGGATGGCGGCGACGGGCATGGAGACCTTCCTGTCGCGGCCGTACCACGTGAATCCGACCGACGTCGAACGCGCGGGCACGTCCAACGCGTTCGGTGCCGACCTCATGATCTCGCTGCGGTGCGACGCGAGCCACAGCCCCGCCGCGAACGGCATCGCGAGCTTCCACTACGGCAACTCGCACGGGTCCGAGTCGATGATCGGACAGGTGCTCTCCGGTTACATCCAGCGCGAGATCGTCGCCCGCACGAGCCTGCAGGACTGCCGCAGCCACGGCCGCACCTGGGATCTGCTGCGCCTGACGAACATGCCGACGGTGCAGATCGATCTCGGTTACCTCACCAACGAGCAGGACGCCGCGCTGCTCGCCGATCCGCGCAGCCGCGACATCATCGCCGAGGCGATCCTCATCGCGGTGAAGCGGCTGTACCTGCTCGGCCAGGACGACCAGCCGACCGGCACGTACACCTTCGCCGAGTTGCTTGCCGAAGAGTTGTCCATCTCCGACAGTCGCTAGCCGGCCCGTAGACGAGAAAAGGACCGCCCCGCAGAGTCTGCGGGGCGGTCCTTTTTCGTCGGCGTCCGGTGTACGTCAGTGGGCGCCGACGGCCGAACCTGCGGTCAGATCCGCGACGGTGAGAGAGGACTCCTCGAGGAGCCGATCGAGGGCGGCCTCCACGGCGAACTTCCACTCGTGGTCGCGGTCGAGCTCGAGACGCAGCCGCGGGTAGCGGTAGTGCGGGGCGACGACCTCGAAGCCCATGTCCTCGAGGAAGTCTGCGTCGATCATGCACTCCGTGTCGGAGCACCCGAGTGCGGCCGTCGCGTGCGGCACATCGCTCGCTTCTACGTCGGCGGTACGTCGGATCCCGAAGGCCTCGATGGCACGGACGTTACGACGGACGAGATCGGCGACGACACCGCGGATGAGGTCGGCTCCGACATCCGGCTCGTCCGCGTGCGGTTCGGTCCGCATGGATGTCAGCAGGATCGCGTCGGCGCTGACGGGCGCGGTAGGGAAGGCCCGCGCGCGGGGAACCATGCCCGGCGGAGCGTAGAGCGCGCACCCGGCGGCCTTGTCGCCGATCGTCGCGATCTGGCCGCACGACCCCCATTCGAGAAGGACCATGGACAGCCATGCTTCCTTCTCGAATTCGGGGTCGGCGAATTGCTGAACGTCGGGCGATGAGGTGGGATCCAGCTCCCAGAAAACGCACCGTCGCGCATGAGCAGGCAACTGCTCGATCCCACTCAACGTGAGCGGTGATACTCGGGTCGACACGGGATAGCTCGCCTCCACGTCTTTCGTCTACAGACTGTTGTCTTGCTCCGACGAGGAGTCAAGAAAGGTCGGTCTGAGACTCCATCATCTTCACGATGCGTTCGAGGTCGTCGACCGAACCGAACTCCACCACGATCTTGCCCTTGCGCTTGCCGAGGCTCACGGTCACGCGCGTGTCGAAGGAGTTCGACAGGCGCTCCGCGACGTCCTGCAGCCCCGGCATCTGGATGGGCTTCCGACGCTTCTGCTGCGGAGCGTCGGGGGTCTCGTTGCGGTTGGCGAGCACGACGGCTTCTTCCGTCGCCCGCACGGACAGGCCCTCGGCGACGATGCGTGCGGCGAGTGCCTCCTGAGCGTCGGCACCGGCCTCGAGCGCCAACAAGGCACGCGCGTGCCCGGCCGACAGCACTCCGGCCGCCACGCGTCGTTGCACCGCGACCGGCAATTTGAGCAGCCGGATCATGTTCGTGATGACCGGCCGCGACCGTCCGAGCCGACTCGCGAGTTCCTCGTGGGTGACCTCGAACTCCTCGAGCAACTGCTGATAGGCCGCGGCCTCTTCGAGGGGGTTGAGCTGCACCCGGTGGATGTTCTCGAGCAGCGCGTCGCGCAACAGCGATTCGTCCTCGGTGTCGCGGACGATCGCGGGGATCGTGCCGAGGCCTGCCTCCTGGACGGCACGCCAGCGACGCTCACCCATCACGAGCTGGAATCGGTCGCCTTCGAGACGGCGGACCACGACCGGCTGCATGAGCCCGAACTCGCGGACGGAGTGGACGAGCTCGGCGAGCGCTTCCTCGTCGAAGACCTGCCGCGGCTGCTTCGGGTTGGGCTCGATCCGGTCGATCGGGATCTCGAGGTACACCGCTCCGGTGGGGGAGGGGAGGGGTTCGCTTTCGGATGCCGCTCCGGACGCCCGTGCCGCGTCGTCCTCGACAGGCTCCGCCGGGGACGCGGGCGCCGGCGTCCTGCCGTCGCCGATGATGAGATCGGCGGCTGCCATGCCCAGACCCGAGGACGGGAGGTTCAGGACCGACGAGCCGGGGCGACGCGACGCAGCCGACTTGGACTGTCCGCCCGAAGCAGGCTTCGACGGTTCACCCGCGGCCGGTGCGGACTTGGCCGGCGCAGGAACGGCCGGAGCCGCGGTATTGGTGGGAGCGGTGGCCGTGGGAGCGGTGGCCGTGGGGGCGGCGGCAGTGGAACTCGGGGCGGCCGTGGGCTTCTGCTCTGCATCCACCGGGGGACCGGTGGGGATGAGCGCTGCCAGACCTCGACCGAGCCCGCCTTTACGTGTCGCGCTCATCCGTTCCCCTGATTCTCGTGTACCCCGCGTGCCGCCAACTCGCGCCCGGCGTCGAGGTAGCTCATCGCGCCGCGCGATCCAGGATCGTAGTCGAGAACGGTCATCCCGTAACCGGGAGCTTCGGAAACCTTCACGCTGCGGGGAATGACCGAACGCAGCACCGCGCTGCCGAAGTGCGCACGCACCTCTGCGGCGACCTGATCGGCCAGCTTGGTGCGACCGTCGTACATCGTCAGGAGGACGGTGGAGACGTGCAGTTCGGGGTTGAGGTGCGACTGGACGAGCTCGATGTTGCGCAGGAGCTGCCCGACACCTTCGAGTGCGTAGTACTCGCATTGGATGGGTATGAGAACTTCCTTCGCCGCGACGAGCGCGTTGACCGTGAGCAGACCGAGCGACGGCGGGCAGTCGATGATCACGTAGTCGAACTCGCGGTCGCCTAGGGCCTCCTTGGTAAGGGCGTTCCGGAGGCGGTTCTCGCGCGCGACCATCGAGACGAGTTCGATCTCGGCACCGGCGAGATCGATCGTGGCGGGGATACAGAAGAGGCGTTCGTTGTGCGGGCTCTGCTGCACGGCCTCGGCGGCATTGATCTCGCCGAGGAGGATCTCGTAGCTCGAGGGCACACCGGAATAGTGCGGCACGCCCAGGGCGGTGCTCGCGTTGCCCTGCGGATCGAGGTCGACCACGAGGACCGACAATCCTTGCACGGCGAGGGCGGAGGCGATGTTCACCGCCGTGGTGGTCTTACCGACCCCGCCCTTCTGATTGGCGATCGTGAAGACGCGACGCTCGCGCGGCTTGGGCAGTGCGTTGGCGTCGCTCGGATGCAGGACCTGGGTGGCGCGATGAGCAGCCGCGCCGATCGGGGTGTCGACGGTGGAGAAACCGTCGAAGGGTACGGGGGAGAAGTCGTCCTCGGCGCCTCCGGTTTCACGTGAAACAGCGGATTCAGATCCACCCGTCATAGAACACTCCTTACACGTAGATCCGCTCGGTTCGCACGCTACATCCTCGTCGCTTCCCGGTCGCGACTTCGAAGACCGGGTCGAGGCGCCGAAGGGAGAATGCGAGTCCCGGGCCCGGAGCTGTCCCCGGCCTTCCGACCACGCGCACGCATTCTCAGTTGGTTCAGTATCCCATCCGCATTCTAGGTTCCGTCGGCGACATGGCCGGGTGACGTTTCACGTGAAACGGAGAGCGGAGTTGTTTCACGTGAAACAGGCGGAGGAGCGGCTCGGTGGTTTCACGTGAAACAATCCCGACCCATACGAGTGGGCTCGAGAACCGCGAACACCCAGACTGAAATGCTCTGGTCCGCAATGCTATTCACATTAGTGAGTTTCAATCGTAGTGCAAAGGAAGATAATTCGTTTGATAAACACATTTCAGGGAATCTGAAACATCACAGTGACGAAACGTCATGGGGTGATCGGGTCTGGTGTGACAACGTCCGAAACAACCGTTTTGCACCGGTAATGTACTCGAGTAGATTCCTCGAGTCGGAAAGAATGTCTCGGAAACGGCAACACCCTCCCGACCCGGTAGGGGAGGGGAGGGTGTCGGGGCGATCGTCGTGCCAGGCGATTCGCTCAGCGCTTCTTGCGACGCCGCGCCGGCCGCGGAATCCGCTCGGCCTTCACGACGATCGTGGGTGTCGGAAGGAGATTGCCTCCGCACTCGAGCACCTCGAGATTGCCGGCACCGAGGCGAGCGAGTTCGTCGTGATCGCGGTCGATCTCTTCTCGAGCGGACGAACCCTTCAACGCCAGCATCCGGCCTCCCTCGTGGACGAGGGGGAGCGACCACTTGGCGAGCTTGGCGAGAGGTGCGACGGCACGGGAAGTCACGACGTCTGCGCCGCCCACCTCCTGGAGGACGCTCGGCTGCTCAGCACGGCCACGGACCACGAGAATGTTCTCGATCCCGTGGGATTCGACGAACTCCGCCAGATAGACGGTGCGGCGCAGAAGCGGCTCGACGAGCGTGACCTGGAGGTCGGGACGGGCAAGTGCGAGAGGAATACCCGGCAGACCGGCACCGCTGCCCACGTCGACGACTGTCTCACCCTCCTGGATGAGTTCGCCCACCACGGCGCAGTTGAGAATATGTCGTTCCCACAGGCGCGGCACCTCACGCGGCCCGATGAGCCCCCGCTCGACACCTGCCGTCGACAACGAATGGTGGTACCGCTCGGCAAGTTCGGTCCGATCCCCGAAGACCCGCTGCGCGACCGCCGACAGTTCCGCCTCGTGCTGTTCCACGTGAAACATCCTTTCCTGTCGGCTCACCCGAAACAACATCGGGACCCACAGCATCAGTTACGAAAAGGCGAAGAGGGACCCTGACGACACAGAGTCCCTCTTCGGTCGGCACGGCCGACTCAATCCTTGACGATCACCACACGGCGGTGCGGTTCCGCACCCTCGCTCTCGCTGGACACACCGTCGATCTTCGCGACGGCGTCGTGCACGATCTTGCGCTCGAACGGCGTCATCGGCTCGAGCTCTTCGCGCTTGCTGGTCTCGAGCACGCGCTTCGCGGCCGACGCGCCGAGCGAGGAGAGCTCGGCACGCTTGCCTGCACGCCACCCGGCGATGTCGAGCATGAGCTTGCTGCGCTCGCCGGTCGCCTGCTGCACGGCGAGACGGGTGAGCTCCTGCAGAGCGTCGAGAACCTCACCGTTGCGACCCACCAGCTTGGTCAGATCCTTACCGCCGTCGATGCTCACGACTGCGCGGTCGCCCTCGACGTCGAGGTCGATGTCACCGTCGAAATCGAGAACGTCGAGCAACTGCTCCAGGTAGTCGCCGGCGATCTCGCCTTCTTCGATGAGGTAGTCGTCATCGAGATCGGCGTCCGCCGCAGTGTCGCGCTCCTCGGGTGCCACCGCGAGGTCCTCTTCCACCTTGTCCAGGTCACTGGCCATATTCAGCTCTCTTCTACTTCGGTCAGCGCCGCTTGCGCTTGGAGTTCTTGGGTCGGCTACCCGGCTTGGGAGCGGACGCACCGGACTTCGAAGCCGCAGGGGAGCCGTCGCCGGCCGCGGCGTCCTTCTGCAGCGACACCTCGCCGGTCTCGTCGACCGCGGCGTCGGACGCTGCCGCTGCGGCCGAACCCTTCTTCTTGGACTTGTCGGGGCGAGCACCCGGCTTCGGTGCGTTCTCGTTCCGGCGGGCCAGAGCCGCAGCCTTCTTCTCCTCTTCCTCCTTGTCGATACGGCGGAAGACGAGGTGCTGCTGTCCGTAGGTCCAGATGTTGTTGCTGACCCAGTAGATGATGACGGCGATCGGCAGGAACGGACCACCGACGAGCACACCGAGCGGGAAGACGTACAGGGCCAGCTTGTTCATGATCGCGGCCTGCGGGTTCGCGGCGGCCTGCGCGCTCTGGCGGGAGACCGAGGCACGAGCGTTGAAGTGCGTGGCGACGCCGGCGACGATCATGAGCGGCACCGCGACGGCGGCAATTTGCCAGCGCGTCGGAATGCCGCCGAAAGGCTCGAACGCCTCGAGCGACGCCATCGGCTGCGTGATCCACGACGAAATCGGAGCACCGAACAGGCGGGCGCTCAGGAACGACTGGACGTCCTCCGGGCTGAACGCATAGTTGCCGATCTGCGCGTTCTCCTCCGGAGTCAGCCCGAGCTGGCCGAAGCCGGTACCCGTGCGGTTGAACGAGCGCAGCACGTGGAACAAGCCGATGAAGACCGGGACCTGCAGCAGAACGGGCAGACAGCCCATCAACGGATTGAAGCCGTGCTCCTTCTGGAGCTTCTGCATCTCGAGTGCCTGGCGCTGCCGGTCCTTGGCGTACTTCTTCTGAAGTGCCTTGATCTGCGGCTGCAGCTCCTGCATCTGGCGGGTCGTGCGAACCTGCTTGACGAAGGGCTTGTAGAGAATCGCGCGCAGGGTGAACACGAGGAACACCACCGACAGCGCCCAGGTCCAACCGCTGTCCGGTCCTAGGAACGGGATCGCGGCGAAGACTTTGTGCCAGACCCAGAGGATCCAGGACACGGGATAGTAGATGAAGTCGAGCACGGCTCTATGTACTCCTCTGGTCGTCCATGATCGCCACGAAGAGGCGTCGGTCTCGGGTCTCGGCTGGTCAGGTACCCACTGGGGACGACCGATGTTTCCGTTCGGGTACCGGATCCCACCCACCAGGGTGCCAGGGGCCACACTTGAGCAGTCTCACCGATGCCAGGACCGCACCGACGACGACACCCCGCGTGCGCAGCGCCTCCACGGCGTACTCGCTACAAGTCGGGGTGAATCGACAGGTCGGCATCCGTGTGGGCGACACATAGGTGCGATAGAGCTCGATACAGAAGATCAATGCCCGGGCCGGGGCGGACCGCAGGGACCGCCACCACGACCTCCGCTCGGGCTCGGTCATGCGCGAGCACTCCCATGCGAGGCGGAAGCACCGGCGTCGAGCAGTCCGAGGCGGGTGAGACCCGACCGCACCTGCTTGTCGAGCTCACGGGAATCCGCGATGGCAGCGCCGGGTAGTGCGCGCAGCACGATGTCGGTCTCGGAGGGCAGAGCCTCGACGAGACCTGCACAGATATGACGAAGCCGGCGTGCGACTCGATGTCGAATCACCGCCGGCCCGACAGCCTTGCTCACGACCAGTCCGAAACGCGGACCGCCGACACTCACCAAGGACTCGGTGCGATCGCGTTCGAGAACGTGAACGACCAGATCCCGCCGCCCCTGACGACGCCCTCGGCGGACGGTATCCGAGAAATCCGAGTGGCGCCGCAGTCGATACGGCTCAGGTAGCACCCCGAGCTCCCGTTAGGGAATCAGGCGGTGAGAGAAGCGCGGCCCTTACGGCGACGCGCCGAAACGATCGCGCGACCCGCACGGGTGCGCATCCGGAGACGGAAGCCGTGAACGCGCGCGCGGCGTCGGTTGTTCGGCTGGAACGTCCGCTTGCCCTTGGCCACGGTCGACACTCCTCGATAATTCTGCGACGGCGCGGCAAGCACCGTCGTCCAACGTGTACGTGAATTCGCAGGATTCGTATTGCTCGACTCGAGCCGGACGAACCCGTCACCTCGGTATGAGTGACTGTTCGAGGCTACTCGGACGCGGGCGCGAAATCAAACCGCGACGAACAGCGCCGATCAACGCGACACGCCGGACCTGTTCGGCGAAAACTACTCGCCGAGAAGATATGTGATCCGGAGCACAGCTCGGGTACGCTTTGGGCCATGTCTTCGACGGCGCATCGCGACTACCTGTGCAGTCCCGCGTCTCGCTCCGTTCGACGACGATGTGCCGGCCGGTGACGGCCTGCTGCCCCGCGCCTCTTCGGGCGTCGTCGCGCAGCTTCTCCGGGCGCGTTCACCGAACACGGAGTCGGACCGCGTCGCACCGTGTGTCACACTGATCCCCGCAGACCGCCCGGGCCCACGAGCCCCGCCGAGCGAATACACACCTCCCATCCACACATCCACCGGGTGATTCCCCCGGTTGTCCACACCTGTGGATAATCGTGTGGACAACCGGTGACCAAAGGGAGGGAAGCTGCGTGAGCGACGAGCCGAACGCGCTGGCCGATGTGTGGACGGACGTCGTATCCGAGCTGACCATCGACGACGGAATGCTGACGAAGAGCCAGAAGGCATGGCTCGCGCTGGTAAAACCGATCACGCTCGCACAGGGATTCGCGCTGCTCTCGGTGCCGTCCACCCTCGCCCAGCAATCGATCGAACGCGATCTGCGCGAACCCATCCTCCGCACCCTCAACCGGCACCTCGGTCACCGGGTCGAGGGTCTCGGTGTGCGTGTCGAACCGCGGGAACGCATGGACGACCCCGCCGAGGATCCCTACGCCGAACCCCGCGACACGCTCCCCCTCGAGGGTCTGCCGGAAGATGCACAGCCTGTGAATCCGCGCACGGCAGAGCTCCGCAGCCGTGACCCGCGCACGGCAGAGCTCCGCAGCCGTGACCCGCGCACGGCAGAGCCCCGCAGCCGTGACCCGCGCACGGCAGAGCCCCGCAGCCGTGATCTGCGTCGCGACCCTCCGATGCCCCGGGATGTCGCCGGCGCGCGGGACGGGGCTGTGGCCAGGGACGGCGTCGGGCCGATGGACGGGGGATTCACCCGGGACGGCATGCTTCCCGGTGAGGGTGCGGCCTATCGGCGACGCCTGATCTCCTCGCGCGAGCACGACATGCTCGAGGCCGACCACGGCGAACTCGAGGAGGTCGACGACGACCGGGAGGCGATGACCGCCGTCCGCGAGTCGTGGCCGTCCTATTTCACCCAGCCCCCGCCGCCCGAGACGCCGCCCATCGGCAGCAGCAGCCTCAACGCGAAGTACACCTTCGACACCTTCGTGATCGGTGCGTCGAACCGGTTCGCGCACGCCGCGGCGGTGGCCATCGCCGAGGCACCGGCGCGCGCCTACAACCCCCTGTTCATCTGGGGCGCCTCGGGCCTGGGGAAGACCCATCTGCTGCACGCCGCCGGCCACTATGCACAGCGCCTCTTCCCGGGCATGCGGGTGAAGTACGTCTCCACCGAGGAGTTCACGAACGACTTCATCAACAGCCTCCGCGACGACCGCAAGGTCGCGTTCAAGCGGCGCTACCGCGAGACCGACATCCTCCTCGTCGACGACATCCAGTTCATCGAGGGCAAGGAAGGCATCCAGGAGGAGTTCTTCCACACTTTCAACACCCTCCACAACGCCAACAAGCAGATCGTCGTCTCGTCCGACCGGCCGCCCAAGCAGCTCGCGACGCTCGAGGAACGACTGCGGACCCGGTTCGAGTGGGGCCTGATCACCGACGTCCAGCCGCCGGAACTCGAGACGCGCATCGCGATCCTGTCGAAGAAGGCGCGCATGGACGGTCTGAACGTGCCGCACGACGTGCTCGAGCTGATCGCGAGCCGGATCGAACGCAATATCCGCGAACTCGAGGGTGCCCTGATCCGTGTGACGGCCTTCGCGTCGCTCAACAGGCAGCCGCTCGATCTCACCCTCGCCGAGGTCGTGCTGCGGGATCTGATGCCGGATTCCTCGGCTCTCGAGATCAATGCCGCCACGATCATGGCTGTGACCGCGGAGTACTTCGGGACGTCGATAGACGACCTGTGCGGGCCCGGAAAGGCACGGCCGCTGGCGCAGGCCCGCCAGATCGCGATGTATCTGTGCCGCGAGCTCACCGACCTGTCGCTGCCGAAGATCGGGCAGACCTTCGGTCGCGACCACACCACAGTCATGTACGCGGACAAGAAGATTCGCAAGGAGATGACCGAGCGTCGCAAGGTCTACGACCAGGTGCAGGAGCTCACCGCGCGTATCAAACAGCGGTCCAAGCGCTGATTCCTCGAGCCTCGAGTTTCCATCCACAGGGAGCGTCCACAGGGCGCTCCCTGTCCCGTATCTCGAGAAATTTCCGGTCCCCACACCTGTGGACAAGGGTGTGCAGAACGTGGGATCTTTGTGGACGAACGGTGGACAAAGAATGAACAGTCTCGAGGAATCCACATTCATCCTCGAGAACTCCTCGAGTTCATCCTCGAGTTCGACGCCCTCGAGAACGTTGCCCCACCAGCCTAGACGGTCGTTCGTCCACAGATTCCACAGGCCCTATTACTACTTCTGTGAGTTCTCTTCAGAAATCTTCTTTCAAAACAGGTGTGTGGAGAGCGTCGGTCCACAGGCCCTCGAATGAGGCTCACGCCTCGAGCCTCCCGGCTTTCCAAGCAGCGAGGGAAGGCATAACGTGGACCCGCATCCCCCGGCTCCGCTCTCATCGGTGTCGGGGTTCTGTGACAGACTTCGTAGACTTGTCGAGACCACGATCGAAGGGATCCACCGGGCGATGGAGCTGGGAAGTATGAAGTTTCGTGTGCCTCGCGAGGACTTCGCTGATTCCGTTGCATGGGTTGCCCGAAGCCTTCCGTCGCGACCCCCCGTTCCCGTCCTGGGCGGTGTCCTGCTCGGAGCGGACGAACGCGGGCTGACGGTCTCGGGCTTCGATTACGAGGTATCCGCGCAGGTCCACGTCTCGGCCGAGGTCATCACCCCCGGTCAGGTGCTGGTGTCCGGCAAGCTGCTCGCCGACATCACCCGCGCGTTGCCCCACAAGCCTGTGGATGTCGTGCTCGACGGCACCCGTGTGCTCATCACGTGCGGTAGCGCCAAGTTCTCGCTCCCCACCATGCCTGTGGAGGACTACCCGCAGCTGCCCGCGCTCCCGCAGCAGACCGGTGCACTCTCCGGCGATCTGTTCGCCGAGGCCATCAGCCAGGTCGCCGTCGCCGCCGGCAAGGACGACACGCTTCCCATGCTCACGGGCATCCGAGTGGAGATCGAGGGCACCGACATGGTGCTCGCTGCCACCGACCGTTTCCGTCTCGCAGTGCGCAAGCTCGAGTGGATGCCCACCGCGGAGTCCACCAGCTCGGCCGTGCTCGTGCCCGCAAAGACCCTCTCCGAGGCCGCGAAAACTGTTGGCGGGTCGTCCAACTCCCCGGTCCAGCTCGCGCTCGGCAGCGGGTCGTCGGTGGGCGCCGAGGGCCTGCTCGGCATCGTCGCCGAAGGTCGCCGCACCACCACGCGCCTGCTCGACGCCGAATTCCCCAAGTTCCGCCAGTTGCTCCCCAACGAGCACACCGCGATGGCGACCGTCGAAATCGCACCGTTGGTCGACGCGATCAAGCGTGTCGCGCTGGTCGCCGAGCGCGGTGCGCAGGTCCGACTCGAGTTCACCGAGGGCAGCGTGATGCTGTCCGCCGGTGGCGACGACGCCGGCCGCGCCGAGGAATCGCATCCCGCGGAGTTCTTCGGTGAGCCGCTGATCATCGCGTTCAACCCCGGCTACCTGCTCGACGGTCTGACGTCGCTGCACACCGACAAGGTCTCGTTCGGGTTCACCACTTCGAGTCGTCCGGCCGTGCTGCGGCCGGCGCTCGACGAGGAGCCCGTGCCGGATTCCTCGGGTACGTTCGCCGCTCCGGACAGCGATTACACCTATCTTCTGATGCCGGTGCGCCTGCCGGGCTGACCGGCCCCGAGACTGGACCCCCGTGTACGTTCGCACCTTCTCGCTGCGCGACTTCCGTTCGTGGAGAACGGTTTCCGTCGACCTCACTCCGGGGGCGACGGTCTTCGTCGGGCGCAACGGACACGGGAAGACCAATCTGCTCGAGGCCCTCGGATATCTGTCGACGCTGTCGTCGCACCGGGTGTCCTCCGACGGCCCGCTGCTGTGGGCCGGCACGTCGCGGGCGTTCGCCGGGGCGCTGGTCGTCAACAACGGTCGTGAGCTCGGTATCGACATCGAGATCAACGAGGGCAAGCAGAACCGGGCGCGGATCAATCAGTCGCCCGCCCGGCGTCCTCGAGAGATCCTCGGCATCCTCCGCACGGTGCTCTTCGCCCCGGAGGATCTGTCGCTCGTGCGCGGCGACCCGGGTGATCGCCGGCGGTTCCTCGACGAACTGCTCAGCACGCGTTTCCCGCGGATGAGCGGGGTTCGGGCCGACTACGACAAGGTGCTGCGCCAGCGATCCGCCCTGCTCAAGACCGCGGGGGGAGCACTGCGGCGAGGGAGTCGCTCGAGCGACGGGGCGGGCGCTCTGGCGACCCTCGACGTGTGGGACGGTCATCTCGCGGCCCACGGAGCCGAGCTGCTCGCCGCGCGCATCGCGTTGCTGCACGAACTGGCCCCGCACGTGTCCGAGGCGTACCGGTCGATCGCACCCGAGTCGCGTCCGGCGAGCCTGCGTTATCGCAGCAGCCTGGCCGACGCGCTGCCGCCGGAGTTCTCCGACCCGGCCCGCACGCCCGCGCCCGACGACCGGGAGTTTCTCGAGACCGTCTTCCTCCACCGCCTCACGGAGGTGCGGTCGAAGGAGATCGAACGCGGCGTCTGCCTCGTCGGACCCCACCGCGACGATCTCGACCTGACGCTCGGTGCCGAACCCGCGAAAGGCTATGCGAGCCACGGCGAATCGTGGTCGTTCGCGCTCGCACTGCGGCTCGGGGCATTCGCCCTGCTCCGCACCGACGGCACCGATCCCGTTCTCATGCTCGACGACGTCTTCGCCGAACTCGACCGACGGCGCCGCTCCGCCCTCGCCGAGGTCGCCGCGACCGCCGAACAGGTGCTGATCACGGCGGCCGTGCCGGAGGACGTGCCGGCCGAACTGAACGGCGCCCGATACCCCGTGCATGCCGAGGACACCGAAGAAGGTCGTATCTCTGTGCTGGGATCGGTGCAACGGGAGACGGACCCGCTCACCGGGGAGGTCGGATGAACGACGAACAAGCAGGTCCCGAACGCGGTGCCGGGCCGGAGCGCAGCGCGGACGAGCCGGAGCCGAAGGGCATCGATCTGGCCCGCCGCGCGCTCGAGGAGGCTCGAGCTGCCGCCAAGGCGAGCGGTAAGGCCGTCGGCCAGGGACGCGCGTCGCGCGGGCCGCTGCGCCCGAAACGCCGACGTCGTGGCTGGTCGGGGCCCGGGCCGGACGACCGCGATCCCCAGACCCTCGGTTCGCTCGCGCAGTCGCTGTCCAAACAGCGGGGCTGGTCGGCGCACGTGTCCGAGGGCACCGTCATGGGAAGCTGGGCGCGGGTCGTCGGCGACGACATCGCGAGCCATGCCCAGCCGACCACACTGCGCGACGGGATCCTGCACGTCTCGGCCGAGTCGACCGCCTGGGCGACCCAGCTGCGGATGATGCAATCGCAGATTCTCGCCAAGATCGCCGCGGCCGTGGGGCACGGGGTGGTCAAGGAACTGCGGATCACCGGCCCGACGGCTCCGAGCTGGCGGAAAGGCGAACGCCACATCCGCGGCCGCGGACCGCGCGACACCTACGGGTGATCCCGGGCTCGCTCCCGGCCCGTACGAGGGGCGAAAATCGGAGCGCGTAGGAAATCACGTTGTCCGGGTCGCGAAGAGGCCGCTACGGGGACGTCAGCGGTACGGAACGCCCGCTTTCGTGTCCGCCCCGGCGCAAGGCTCACGGGCACGTAGGATGGACAGGAATGCGTCGCGCGCGTGCGCGGGGCCGATCGGAGAAGGAGAGCTACCCACCCGTGGCTGCCCAGAAGTCGAACAACAACAAGAGTGAGTACGGTGCGTCGTCCATCACCGTCCTCGAGGGTCTCGAGGCGGTGCGCAAGCGCCCCGGTATGTACATCGGTTCCACCGGAGAGCGTGGCCTGCACCACCTGATCTGGGAGGTCGTCGACAACTCCGTCGACGAGGCCATGGCCGGTTACGCGTCGAAGGTGGAGGTCACCCTCCTCGCCGACGGCGGTGTCCAGGTCGTCGACGACGGTCGCGGTATCCCCGTCGGTATGCACGCCTCCGGTGTGCCCACCGTCGAGGTCGTCCTCACCCAGCTCCACGCGGGTGGCAAGTTCGACTCCGATGCCTACGCCGTCTCCGGCGGTCTGCACGGTGTCGGTATCTCCGTGGTGAACGCCCTGTCCACAACCCTCGAGGTCGAGATCGACAACGACGGCTACCACTGGGAGCAGACGTATACCGCCTCGAAGCCGGGCGAGCTCGTCCGCGGTGAGGCCACCAAGCAGACCGGTACCACCGTCCGCTTCTGGCCGGACCCGGAGATCTTCGAGACCACGACGTTCAACTTCGAGACCGTCGCGCGTCGCCTGCAGGAGATGGCGTTCCTCAACAAGGGACTGACCATTACTCTCACCGACGAGCGGGTCGCTCCCGAAGAGGTCACCGACGAGGACGTCCCGGAGACCGCCGAGGCGCCGAAGACCGCCGAGGACCAGGCCGTCGAGGCAACCGAGCCCGAGGTGCACAAGGTCAAGGTCCGCACCTACCACTACCCGGGTGGTCTCGAGGACTACGTGCGCCACATCAACCGCACGAAGTCGCCGATCCACAACTCCGTCGTCGGGTTCACCGCCAAGGGCACCGGCCACGAACTCGAGGTCGCGATGCAGTGGAACTCGGGTTACTCCGAGTCCGTCCACACTTTCGCCAACACCATCAACACCCACGAGGGCGGTACGCACGAGGAAGGCTTCCGTGCGGCGCTGACCACGGTCGTCAACCGCTACGCGAAGGACAAGAAACTCCTCAAGGAGAAGGACCCGAACCTCACGGGTGACGACATCCGTGAGGGTCTCGCGGCGATCATCTCCGTCAAGGTCGCTGAGCCGCAGTTCGAGGGCCAGACGAAGACCAAGCTCGGCAACACCGAGGTGAAGTCCTTCGTGCAGAAGGCGTGCAACGAGCACATCTCGCACTGGTTCGAGGCCAACCCGGCCGACGCGAAGACGATCGTCACCAAGGCCGTGTCGTCGGCGCACGCGCGTGTCGCCGCTCGTAAGGCGCGCGAGCTCGTCCGCCGCAAGAGCGCGACCGACATCGGTGGTCTGCCCGGCAAGCTCGCCGACTGCCGATCGAAGGACCCGAGCAAGTGTGAGATCTACATCGTGGAGGGCGACTCCGCGGGTGGCTCCGCCAAGTCGGGTCGCGACTCGATGTACCAGGCGATCCTTCCGCTGCGCGGCAAGATCATCAACGTCGAGAAGGCCCGGATCGACAAGGTCCTCAAGAACGCCGAGGTCCAGTCGATCATCACGGCGTTCGGTACCGGCATCCACGAGGAATTCGACATCTCGAAGCTGCGGTACCACAAGATCGTCCTGATGGCCGACGCCGACGTCGACGGTCAGCACATCGCGACGCTGCTGCTCACGCTGCTCTTCCGCTTCATGCGGCCGCTGGTCGAGGAAGGCCACGTCTTCCTGGCGCAGCCGCCGCTGTACAAGCTCAAGTGGCAGCGCAGCGAGCCGGAGTTCGCGTACTCCGACCGCGAGCGCGACGCCCTGCTCGAGGCGGGTCTGAAGGCCGGCAAGAGGATCAACAAGGACGACGGCATCCAGCGCTACAAGGGCCTCGGTGAAATGAACGCCAAAGAGCTGTGGGAGACCACCATGGATCCGAGCGTCCGCGTCCTGCGTCAGGTGACCCTTGACGACGCCGCTGCCGCCGACGAGCTGTTCAGCGTTCTGATGGGTGAGGACGTCGCGGCACGACGGAGCTTCATCACCCGTAACGCGAAGGATGTCCGCTTCCTCGACGTCTGATCACGGCCGGCAGCGCCGGAGAACTGCATGCGAATCCCCGCTGTGTCGTACATCACGGCGGGGATTCGCATGTCGTGCGCCCGGAAGTGGGCAGGGCCGTTAGCCTTCTTCGTTACTCGTGAGTACACTTCTATCGGCCATCTGTACGTGTGGCTGCCGACGAGGGGGCTGGGGCAGCGCGGGGTACGGGAAGAACTCACTCTTCCGTATCCGCTGTATGTCCCGATATGGTGCCCTCACCCGAAACGTCTCGTTCGACTGCACTCGATCGAAAACGCGCTCAACGGAGTGCAGTGCCGACTGGTGTTCGTCGCCCGGCGCGGACGGGGTGGAAGGAGAGCTGTGATCCATGAGTGACAAGTCGCCGCCCCAGCAGCGGTGGTGGAACATCGAGGGGTGGGGTCTTCGCAGGAAGGTCACCGCCGTTCTCGCTGTCCCCGTGACTGTGGCAATGGTCCTCGGTGGTCTTCGGGTCGAGAACGAGCTCAGCAACGCCGTCCACTTCTCGTCCGCAGCCGATCAGGTCGCAGCCGTGCCGGACATCGTGGATTTCTCGACGGCGTTCGCCACCGCCACCGCGGATGCCGCGGTCGGAACGGCGACCCCCGAGGAAATGGCGGCTCTCGGTGACGCTTTCGGCACGATCGCCGCGATCACGGAGAACCCCGAGCTCGATCCCGCCGTGACCGCCGACCTCAGCCGCACCGCCGCCACGGCCCAGTCGCTCTACACGAAGATTCAGGCGGGTCCGGTGCCGATCGAGGAGATCGGTGCCGTCACCAACGAGGTGCGCGACAGCCTCAACCGTGTCGTCGAGGCCATCCTCGGCGAGGTCGACGATCGCGAGATCATCGGCTACGGCGACCAGCTGATCAACGCGTGGTACTCGCAGCGCTACCTCTTCGGTCAGGTTCTCGGTCTGCTCCAGCTGATCGACGACCCGACCCAGCCGGGCACCGCGCTGGTGTCCGCCTCCGGCGCCGAGCTCGCGATGCTCGACCTGCTCGCCCGCTCCTACCTGATGGCCGATCAGCAGATCGCCGAACTGCGGGCCGGCGTCCAGGAACGTGCCGACATGGTCGACGCGGCCGGTTCCGGTCCGCTCCCGATCCTCGACATCCGCGCGTCGCTGCTCGACAGTGTCGACATCTACGGCACCATCATCGACGAAGCGTCGTCGCAGGTCAGCACCACGATTCAGGACCGCGCCGCGGAAACCCGCTCGGCCGCTCTCCGCGACACCGCGATCGTGCTCGCAGCCCTGCTCGCAGCCCTCGTGCTCGCATTGCTCGTGTCCCGCTCACTGGTCGGCCCGATCCGCCGCCTGCGTTACGGCACGCTGAAGGTCGCGCGGCAGGAGCTGCCCGAGGCCATCGACCGCATCAAGGTCGGCGACAACATCGAGGATATCGAGTTCACCCGAGTCCCGGTGCACACCACCGAGGAGATCGGTCAGCTCGCCCGCGCCGTCGACGACATGCACGGGCAGGCACTGCGTCTCGCCGGCGAGCAGGCACACCTCCGCCTGCAGATCAGCGACATGTTCGAGACACTCGCACGTCGCTCCAAGTCGCTCGTCGAGCAGCAGCTCGGCCTCATCGAACGACTCGAGTACGAGGAGAAGGATCCGGCCCGACTCGAGAGCCTGTTCCGCCTCGACCACCTCGCCGCGCGTATGCGCCGGAACGGCGACAACCTGCTGATTCTCTCCGGTACCCGCACGCGCCGCGGTCACTCCGCGCCCGTGCAGCTCGGCGACATCCTGCGCGCCGCGATGTCGGAGGTCGAAGACTACCAGCGCGTGCAGATCGGTTCGACTCCCGACGGTGCCCTCAGCGGCGCGGTCGCGACCGACATCGTGCATCTGCTCGCCGAGCTGGTCGACAACTCGCTGCGCGCGTCGCCGCCCGACAGCAACGTCACCTTCAGCTTCGCGCGAGCCGTCGACGGTGGCCTGCTCGTCGAGATCGCCGACCGCGGTATCGGTATCCCGGCCGACGAACTCGAGTCCATCAACCAGCGTCTCGCCAAGGGCGGCGAGGTCGGTCCCGACACCGCACGCCACATGGGTCTGTTCGTGGTCTCGCGACTGGCCGAGCGGCACGGTCTCACCGTGCGCCTGCGCCCGACCTTCGACACCGCGCGCAACCCGGGTATCACCGCGAGCGTCCACATCCCGGACGTCCTGCTGGTCTCCCCGTTGGCGTTGTCGCACACCGGTCCCCAGCCGCGCATCGAGATCGAAGCGGAGGAGTACTCGGCACGGCAGGCGCTCTCGGCGCCCGTCGCCCCGCAGGGTCTGCCCGCGGCCGACGACCGGCACGAGTACGCGTCCTCGCAGTCGCTCGACTCCGCCGACGATGTCCGTGCGGACGAGTCCGACGATGCCTACGACAACGGCTACGCGAACAATGGTTACGCCGCCGATGTCGACGAGAGCGCTTCCGCCGCATGGGATGCGGAGCCGTCCTACGACGACGAGCGACGCGACGAGCCGCAGCGCGACAATCAGGCACCGCCGGCATCCCGCGAGTTCGGCCCGTCGGGTCTTCCGCAGCGTCGCCCGGGTGGAACTCCGGGTCTGCCCACGCGTCAGCCGGGCGAGACGCCTGGTCTCCCGACTCCACCCCGGTCGCCGCAGCCGCGCCGGATCGAGCCGGACGCCGCAGCAGCCTTCGCGTCGTCGCTGCCTCCGCGCGGTCCTCGTCGCGGGCCGGACGAGACCAACGGTCACCCGCTCGACGGCCGCAACGGCGACGGCCGCAACGGTGCCGGGCCACGACCCGACGCCGATCGGTCTCGCCAGGATGGGCTTTCGGGTCTTCCGCAGCGTCGTCCCGGTGCCACACCGGGCCTGTCGCCGACGGACTCCCAGCAGTCGCAGTCGCAGTCCTTGCCGGTCCGTGAGCCCCAGCAGGGTTCGGCGCATCGTGCACCCGCCCCGCAGCAGCGACCCGCGTCCCCCGGTCTTCCGCAGCGTCGGCCGGGCGCGACTCCCGGCCTGCCGGGACGGGCTTCCGGATCGTCCCCGTCCGTTCCGCAGAACCGGCCGCAGCAACAGCCGTCGGCGGGACCGCTCGCAGGTGGCGACGCCGCGGGTCGCTCGGACACACCGAACCGTCCCGACCTGCCACAGCGCGCCCCCGCGCCGGACGCACAGCGCGCCCCCGAGCAGGATGCGGACCGTCGGCAGCAGGAACCCTCGACGGGTTTCCCGCAGCGTCGTCCGGGAAGCACGCCCGGTCTGCCGCGTCGTCAGCCGGGCAGCACGCCGGGGCTTCCGCAGCAACCCGCTGCGTCGACCAACGCTTCCGAACCCGATTCGGCCGCAGCGGTCTCCGGCCCGAGCATCGCCGACGGTGGCTCCGTCTCGCCGCACAGCGACGCGCAGCAGGCGGCCCGCCATCGCTACCGGACCAACTCGGCGAAGACCGCATCGTTCTTCCAGCCGCGGTCCGACCTCGCGTCGGCCCGTCCGCAGCCGGCGAACACCCCGATCTTCACCACGATGATGTCGGACTGGCTCGTCGACCCGACGAGCCTTCCGGAGGACCGCAGGAAGCGGGAGTGGCACTCCGCGGCGGACGCGGGTTGGGAAGCCGCACAGCGTGCTACCGAGTCCCCCGTGGAGGAGCACACCACCGCGGGTCTTCCTCGGCGCGCTCCCGGCGAGCGTCTGGTGCCGGGTGCTGTTCGGGCACCGGCAACGGGTGAGCTGCCGAGGACCATTCGACGTCGAGACCCGGAAGCCATCCGGGCCAACTTGAGCCGCCATCAGCAGGGTGTCCGCAACGGACGCGCCTCGGCGAATTCCAGCAATCGCGAGAACGACGAACAGGGAGTTCGATGAATATTGATCATGGATCCGACGCAGCTCGTCCATTGGACTGGTTGGTTTCCAACTTCGCGCGCGAAGTCCCGGGTGTCTCGCATGCCGTGCTCGTGTCCGCCGACGGTCTGCTCATGGCCGCCAGCGCCCACCTCCCGGTGGATCGTGCCGAGCAGCTCGCTGCGGTGACCTCGGGTCTGGCCAGCCTGTCCAACGGTGTGTCGCAGCTGTTCGACGGTGGGGGTGTGCTGCAGTCCGTCGTGGAGATGCAGCACGGCTACTTGCTGCTGATGAGCGTCGGCGACGGCTCGCACCTGGCGGCTCTGACCGCCTCCGAGTGCGACATCGGACAGGTCGGTTACGAGATGGCGCTCTTGGTCGATCGAGTGGGTGCTTCGGTCGAAGCCACCCCGCGGGTCGGTCTAGGGTCCTGACGTCGAGGTGGCCATGGAATCGCGGAAGCCGGAGTCCGTGCCGGATCAGCCCAGTCTGGTCCGGCCCTACTCCCTGACTTCGGGACGTACGAGTCCTGCGGTCGAACTGGCGTTGGAGGCGCTCATCCAGGCCATTCCGGGAACCGACGATCGGTCCCGGGATCTGGACAACATCAATGCCACGATCCTGGAGCTGTGCAAGGAATCACCCTCCGTCGCGGAGATCGCCGCGCGCGTGGGGGTGCCGATCGGCGTGGCACGCGTGCTCGTCGCCGATCTCGTCGAAGCCGGACACGTACAGATCCTGGCCACGCTGAAAGACGATTCGAGCGACGCGGAGCGTCGTGAGCTGATTGAAAGGGTCCTCAGTGGACTTCGCGAACTCTAACGCCACGAAGCGCGTGACCTCGACCAAGATCGTGATCGCCGGAGGCTTCGGCGTCGGTAAGACGACTCTGGTCGGGACGGTGTCGGAAATCGTGCCGCTTCGTACCGAGGCGCTCGTGACGAACGCCAGCGACGGCGTCGACAACCTCTCTGCGACACCGCAGAAGGCGACCACCACGGTCGCCATGGACTTCGGTCGTATCAGTCTGGCCGACGACCTCGTCCTCTACCTGTTCGGCACGCCCGGACAGCACCGCTTCTGGTTCATGTGGGACGACCTGATCCGCGGCGCCATCGGGGCGATCGTGCTGATCGATACGCGTCGCCTGGATGAGAGCTTCGCCGCCGTCGACTTCTTCGAGGCGCGCAATCTCCCGTTCATCGTCGCCATCAACGAATTCGACGATGCTCCCCGGTACCCGCTCGAGGACATCCGTCAGGCGATGGCGATCTCGGCGGATGTGCCGATCGTGTCGATCGATGCGCGAGCACGTGAGTCGGCGAAGCAGGCCCTGGTCACCGTCACCGAATACGCTCTGCGGAAGCTGCACCAGCCGGTGACCCAGTAATGGGGGAGGGCCTCGAACTCTTCACGATGGGCTCGTGGGTCACGGTCCTCGCCTATCTGACCTCGGCGATCGGGGTGTTCATCGGGGTCACCGGTGCTCGACGGGTCCGTACCACCTCCAGCGACCGATTGCGTTCGTACTGGATGATTCTCGCTGCCCTGGTGAGCGGTGGCGTCGGTGTCTGGCTCGCTATGTTCCTTCCGATGGCGGGCTTCAACGTCGAGGACAGTGTGGTGCGGTTCGACACCGTCACCATCGTGTTCTCGATGCTCGTCGCGCTGGTGTCGGTGTACGTGGCGCTGCTCGTCGCGATCCCGGACAACGCTCCCGCCACCCTCGCCCGGACGGTCACGGGTGCTCTCGTGCTGGGCGCCGGCCTTGCGGGCGCGCCGTTCTCGGTCCTCGCAGCGGTGCGGATCCAGGGATCGCTGACCTTCGATCCGCTCTGGGTCGCCGCAGCGGTGGGGCTGGCGATCGCGACGGCCGTGGGCTTCCTGGCCCAGGTGAAGACGGCGGACACGTGGCCCAAGCGCCTGCTGAGCAGCGCGTTGGCCGGCGTCGCCGTGATCGCGGTGCACTTCCTCGCCGCCGCGTCGGTCCGTGTGGAGATCGACCCCGCCGTGGTGGTTTCCGGTGGGATCGAGGTCTTCTCCATTCTCTTCCCGCTCTTCGTCGTAGGCCTGTTGCTGCTGGCCGTTCCGATCGTCCTGGTGCTCCAGGCCCCGGATCGTCTTGCGGCGGAACTGGAAGAGGAATCCGAGCGGTGGGCGGCCGACGGCCCGGTAGATCCCGTCGACGGTCGGACCTTCTGAATATCGTCCGAACATGTTGTAAGTCAACATATCTGGTTGAAATCCCGGAAGTGGAGTAGTCTTCTGTGCAGCGTCGGGGGTCGCTGTCGGTCTACTCGGCACGACACGGATCGATGTGCCGTGCGTGCCGCTTCCTGGGGGGGCAACATGTCGCACGAGGTTCACCATTTTTCCATGGGCGGTTGGCTTTTCGCACTCGCCTACATCACGTCCGCAGTGGGGTGCTATGCCGGTCTGTCCTGCGCGCGCAAGGCTGCGAACGCATGGACGTCGGTCGCCCGGACCCGATGGACACTCATGGCAGCCCTGTCCATCGGGGGCGTCGGAATCTGGTTGATGCACTTCATCGGGATGATGGGCTTCGACGTACCCGGTTCCGCGATCCGTTACGACCTCGGACTGACGCTGCTGTCGGTCGCGCTCGCCGTGACGGCCACGCTGGTCGGATTGCGGATCCTCGACACCGACGTGCAGTGGATCCGTGGGTTGCCGTCGGATGTCCGGCTTCTCGTCGGCGGCGTGATCATGGGCTTCGCGGTCGCCGGCATGCACTACAGCGGCATGGCCGCGGTGCGGATCCAGGGCGAACTCGAGCAGGGACGGTCGTACGTCGCGGCGTCCGTCGCGATCGGTGTCGTCGCGTCGATCGTCGCGTTGTGGCTGTCGCGGGTCGCGGAACGGCCGGCCGTGCGGATCCCGGCCGCCGCCGTCATGGGATGCGCCGTGGTGGCACTGCACTACACGGGCATGGCCGGGATCGCGGTGACCGTCGATCCGTCCGCTCCGAATCCGGAGGGGATGACCATCATGACCCTGCTGTTCCCTGGATTCATCATCGGTGTCGCGCTGCTCGCGGTGCCGGTCGTAGCTCTGATGGCATCGGCGAGCACACAGGACCTCGAGCAGGAGCGGGAGATGGCGATCTGGCTCGGTGGGGACGGCCCCGAGACGGTCTCCCGTCCTTACGGGCGACATGTGAAACGGTGATGTGATGTGAACACCCACAGCGCGATAAGCTCGCTTACGCTGCTGGAAAGTCGGGGTGCAGCCCGCATCGGGTAGGTCGTGGCGCGTGCCCTCCGAGCGCGGTGGTGACAGCGCGCCGCTGTGAGGACCTCACGTGTCGCACGACGTACACCACTTCTCCATGGGGATGTGGGTTTTCCTCCTCTCCTACGCCACCGCTGTGATGGGTTCCTTCGTCGGATTGTCCTGTGTCCGGCGGTCGCTCGAAGAGCCGCGGCGCAGCGGTAACTGGTGGCTCCTCATGGCGTCGTTGTCCATCGGCGGCGTGGGCATCTGGCTCATGCACTTCATCGGCATGATGGGCTTCTCCGTGCCGGGTACGACCATCCGATACGAACTGGCACCGACGGTCTTCTCTGTCGTGCTCGCCGTCGTCGCGACCCTCGTGGGTCTGCGGATCGCCGACGTGCACGACGTCAGCAAGCACCGCATTCCCGAATCGGTGCGGTTGCTCATCGGCGGTCTGCTCATGGGCGCCGCCGTCAGCATGATGCACTACAGCGGCATGTACGCCATCCGCATCCGGGGCGCGATCGAACACGAGACGGGGTACGTGATCGCCTCGGTGATCATCGGTGTCGTCGCCTCCACGGCCGCGCTCGCACTGGCCCGCCGCACGCGTCGTCTCGAGATCCGCGTCGTCGCGGCCTTCGTCATGGGATGCGCGGTCGTGGCGCTGCACTACACCGGCATGGCCGGCGTGCGGGTCACCCTCGATCCGAGCCTGCCCGCGCCCGAAGGCATGACTGTGATGTCGCTGCTGTTCCCTGCGTTCGTCCTCGGCATCATCGTCCTGGCCGTGCCGATCACCGCGCTGCTGCTCGCCTCCGACCCGGAGGACGCCGTGCGCGACGCCCGGCTCGGGCAGTGGGCGTCGGAGGCGGAACGGCAGGTGGACCGCGACCCGGTCACCGGATCCCACATGTGAGAACTCGGTTCCGGACAGATCTCGGGCTGTGAAGTGCCTGTCCTTCTCGGCATCGGCTGACCTGCACCTATAGACTCGTGTGGTTGCGAGACGTCCGTCGGGCCGAAGGCCGGAGCCGGGCGTGCGAGCCGAGTAGAAGAAGGAGCTCATGACCGACACCACGTTGCCTCCGGAGGGGCCGGGGCACGACCGCATCGAGCCCGTCGACATCCAGCAGGAGATGCAGAGCAGTTACATCGATTATGCGATGAGCGTGATCGTGGGCCGTGCTCTGCCCGACGTGCGTGACGGTCTCAAACCGGTGCACCGTCGCGTGCTCTATGCGATGTTCGACAACGGCTTCCGCCCCGACCGCGGGTACGTGAAGTCGGCGCGCGCGGTCGCCGAGACCATGGGCAACTACCACCCGCACGGCGACGCGTCGATCTACGACACGCTCGTGCGTCTGGCGCAGCCGTGGTCGATGCGCTATCCACTCGTCGACGGCCAGGGCAACTTCGGTTCCCGCGGCAACGACGGCGCCGCCGCCATGCGGTACACCGAGTGCCGGCTCACGCCGCTCGCGATGGAGATGCTGCGGGAGATCGACCACGAGACGGTCGATTTCCAGCCGAACTACGACGGCCGCACGCAGGAACCGACGGTTCTCCCCAGCCGTATCCCCAACCTGTTGATCAACGGTTCGGGCGGTATCGCGGTCGGTATGGCCACCAACATCCCGCCGCACAATCTCGGGGAGGTTGCGGAGGCCATCTACTGGGCGCTCGACAACTTCGAGGCCGACGAGGAGACCACCCTCGCCGCGGTCATGGAGCGGATCAAGGGACCGGACTTCCCGACCGCCGGCCTGATCACGGGCACGCAGGGCATCCACGATGCCTACACGACCGGTCGCGGATCGGTGAAGATGCGCGGCGTCGTGGAGATCGAAGAGGACTCCAAGGGCCGCACCAGCATCGTCATCACCGAGCTGCCGTACATGGTCAACCCGGACAACCTCATCACGTCGATCGCCGAACAGGTCCGCGACGGCAAGATCGCGGGCATCTCCGACATCCACGACGAGTCGTCCGACCGCGTGGGCATGCGCATCGTCGTCACTGTCCGCCGCGACGCGGTGGCCAAGGTGGTTCTCAACAACCTCTACAAGCACACGCAGCTGCAGACGAGTTTCGGCTGCAACATGCTGTCGATCGTCGACGGGGTGCCGCGCACGCTGCGCCTCGACCAGATGATCCGGTTGTACGTCAACCACCAGATCGAGGTCATCGTCCGGCGTACGCGGTACCTGCTGCGCAAGGCCGAGGAACGCGCCCACATTTTGCGCGGCCTGGTCAAGGCCCTCGACGCGCTCGACGAGGTCATCGCGCTCATCCGCGCGTCGCAGACCGTCGACATCGCGCGCGCCGGCCTGATCGATCTGCTCACGGTCGACGAGATCCAGGCCGACGCCATCCTGGCGATGCAGCTGCGTCGCCTGGCTGCTCTCGAGCGTCAGAAGATCGTCGACGACCTCGCCGAGATCGAGCGCGAGATCGAGGACTACAAGGACATCCTGGCCCGTCCGGAGCGGCAGCGCGCCATCGTCCGCGACGAGCTGAAGGAGATCGTCGACAAGTACGGCGACGAGCGCCGCACGCGGCTTGTCGCGGCCGACGGTGATGTCAACGACGAGGACCTCATCGCACGTGAGGACGTCGTCGTCACCATCACCGAGACCGGTTACGCCAAGCGCACGCGCACCGACCTGTACCGCTCGCAGAAGCGCGGCGGCAAGGGCGTCAAGGGTGCCGAGCTCAAGCAGGACGACATCGTCAAGCACTTCTTCGTGACGTCCACGCACGACTGGCTGCTGTTCTTCACGACGAAGGGCCGCGTCTACCGCGCGAAGGCGTACGAGCTGCCCGAGGCGAATCGCACGGCGCGTGGTCAGCACGTCGCGAACCTCCTGGCCTTCCAGCCCGACGAGCGCATCCAGGGCGTCATCCGCCTCAAAACCTACGAGGATGCGCCGTACCTGGTGCTCGCGACCCGCAACGGCCTGGTCAAGAAGTCGCGCCTGTCGGACTTCGACTCCAACCGTTCGGGCGGCATCGTCGCGATCAACCTGCGCGGCGACGACGAGCTCGTCGGCGCGGTGTTGTGCTCCGCCGAGGACGATCTGCTGCTCGTCTCGCAGCAGGGCCAGTCGATCCGTTTCTCGGCCACCGACGAGGCGCTGCGTCCGATGGGCCGCGCGACCTCCGGTGTGCAGGGCATGCGGTTCAACGGCGAGGACAAGCTGCTCTCGCTCAACGTCGTCAAGGAGGGCACGTACCTGCTGGTCGCGACCTCGGGTGGTTACGCCAAGCGCACCCCGATGGAGGACTACCCGGTCCAAGGTCGCGGCGGTAAGGGTGTTCTGACCATCCAGTACGACCGCAAGCGTGGCAACCTGGTCGGGGCGCGCATCGTCGAGGACGACGACGAGTTGTACGCCATCACCTCGAGCGGCGGTGTCATCCGCACTGCGGCGAAGCAGGTGCGCAAGGCAGGCCGTCAGACCAAGGGCGTGCGGCTCATGAACCTGGCCGAGGGCGATACATTGCTCGCGATCGCGCGCAACGCCGACGAGCCGGACGAAGCCGACGCAGCCGGAGCTAAGGAGTCGTAAGTGAGCACTCCCCAGGGACCGAACGGGGCCGATCGCGGGCAAACCGGTCGGAAGCCGGAGGACCGTACAGAGAACGAGGTGAAGCCCGAGAACAAGGGCACGCAGCAGGGCCCGGCCTCGGAGCAGAAACCGGCGCCGGAGAACCGGCCGTCGCAGTCGTCACCGGCCCAGCCTTCGCAGGCTCCTGGGGCACCGGCGGAGGGTTCGTCCGCTCCCGCAGCGGGAGCAGCGGACCCGGCACCCGTGCAGGGTCCGGCCGACCAGCCGCCGGCAGCAGGCCGGAAGGCCGAGCCGACGGCGAAGGCGGCGCAGGACACGCCTGCTCAGGGCGGCTCCCAGAAGTCCGGTGGTGCCTCAGCGGACGGTAAGAACGGATCGGCTGCGGCCGATCAGCCGGCCACAGGTCAGCAACGCACCGCCCAGATGCCCCGCTCCGGCGGCCCGACCCCTCCCTGGCAGCGGGGAGCGGCGTCGGCGCAGTCGGGCTCCCCGCAGAACGCTCCGCAGACGAACGTTCCGGGTGTGGGTCAGGGTCTGTCCAAGCAGGGTGGAGCGCCTCAGCGCCCCGCTGGGGCCTCGGCCAAGGGCTCTGCGGCCGGAGGCCCGGAGCCGTCGACGCGTCCCGTCGTGACCGGCACAGCGGCTCCCAATGCCGCCGGAGGAGCTAGCCCGGCCGGGGGCGGAGACGCCGCGCGCGGGACGCGCGACCGGGCTGCTGCAGCGAAGGCGAAGTCCGCGGTAATCGACGGCCCGACACGGCACATCGAACGCAAGGATCTCGCCAAGGACCTGCCGGATCTGTCCGCAGTGAAGCATCCGTCGACCGGTTCGCCGAGCACGGGGGAGACCCCGCAGGTGAGCGCCCCCGCCACCACCGCGGTGCCCACGGCGATCCCCGCCGCCGGACCGCTGCGGGCCACCGTGCAGATCCGCCGTATCGACCCCTGGTCGATGCTGAAGATCTCGTCGGTGATCTCGGTGTCGTTGTTCTTCGTGTGGATGATCGCGGTCGGCCTACTCTACGGCGTGCTGGCCGGCATGGGGGTATGGGAACGCCTCAACAGTGCGTTCACCGACATCGTCTCCGACGTCGGTAGCGGTGCGCTCGTCTCGGCCGGCCAGGTGTTCGGCTACGCGACGATCATCGGCATCGCCAACACGGTGTTGCTGACGGCTCTCGCGACCCTCGGTGCGTTCATCTACAACCTCTGCACCGATCTCGTAGGCGGCGTTCAGGCCACCCTCGCCGACCCGGATTGACCTGCCGGAACGCTGCCCCGCCGAGGCGATTTGTTTCCGGCGACCCCGGTGGGGTAGTGTTCCATCTCGGTTCGAGGGCCTATAGCTCAGGCGGTTAGAGCGCTTCGCTGATAACGAAGAGGTCGGAGGTTCAAGTCCTCCTAGGCCCACTCCCGTGCCGAAAGGATGATCGGAATGAGGGTTCTCGCACTCGTGGGAACCGGGATTCTGATCGTTCTCGGAATCGCTCGCATGCTTCGGAGCGAAGACGAATGGCACGCGGTTCCCAGTCGCTGACGCGGCGGACGGGGCCTTAGCTCAGTTGGTAGAGCGCTGCCTTTGCAAGGCAGATGTCAGGAGTTCGAATCTCCTAGGCTCCACAAGTAAAAGTGCAGGTAGAGGGTATTTTCCCCAATCGGGGAAAATACCCTCTCCGCGTTTCTGGACACAGTTTGGACACACTCGGTTCTCGAGCAGTGTCACGTGGAGTGTGGTCGAGCGAGATCGTGAAGCCGCTGAGCCACCATTCCGAGATCGTCGTCGAACAGGTGCCCGTACCGATCGAGGGTGAGCGCCGCGCTGCTGTGACCGGGCATCCGCTGTACCGCTTTGATGCTCGCTCCGGCGCTGATCGCCAGCGAGGCCGCGGTGTGTCGTAGCTCGTGCGGTGTCAGTCCCTCGGGGACACCGGATGCCTTTACCGCGTCGTTCCACCATCGTCGCCGGACGTTGTTCGCACGGAGGTGTCCGCCGCGACTGTCGGGGAACACCAACTGCTCGGGACTCATGCTCTCGGTGTGCTTCGCCAGCATCTCCGCTAGGAACCGGGGGAGCGGTACATCGCGGCCCTTGTTCGACTTCGTGCTCGACACCACGACCTTGCTGTCGACGACAGTCGCAGACCTGTGGATACGTAGCCGGCCGCGGTCGAGGTTCACGTCCGCAACGGTGAGCGCGGCGGCCTCACCGAACCGCAGACCGCAGTACGCGAGCGTGTAGACGAGCACGGCGTGACTTTCCGCTGCCTTCGCCAGCAGATCGACCTGGTGGGGCGTCAGGTATCGGCGTTCCTCGTGTTCGATGCGGGGCAGGTCGAGGCCGGCCGCGGGATTCGACACGATCCTCGAGTCCTCGACCGTCTGGTCGAGGATCTGCGATAAGACGCCGACGTTCTTCCGTACGGTCGCGGCCGAGCTGGTCTCTGCCATGCTCGCTACCCATCGCCGCAGCCGCTCTCGTGTGACGTCGGCAAGTGGGGTGGTCTTGAAGGCAGGGAGGATGTGCACATCGAGCGCTGACCTGTACCTCGAGGCGGTCGAGGCCGACAGGTTGACCTTGCTCGCGATCCACTTTTCGGCGACGTCACCGAAAAGCACCCGGCCGGCCGATGGCGCGACATAACTCCCCGTCATCTTCTCTACCTCGACCGTGGCAGCGAAGTCCTGTGCCTGCCGTTTCGAGGTGAATCCGCGTTTCCGGGTGGTGGTGCGCTCTGGGGTGCGGTACCGGACTTCCCAGCGTTTCCCGCTGGCGGTGTCGTAGCTACTGACCGTCGCCACGGCGCAGTCCTGCGAGAGTTGATCTCAGTTCGTCCTTCATCTGCCTGGTGATCTGACCCTTCCTCTGCGCGTTGGAATCGGGACCTGCCCTGCGGTCGCGTTCCTCCGAGAAGGTCGACTGCCAAAGATGCAGCGACAGCGTGGCCAGCACGTTCTGAGTCACATCCAACTCTTTTGCAACTCGATGTTCTGTCACCCCCGCGTCGTGGACAGCTCTCTGCAGATCGTCAATTCGCAGGTTGGCGCCAATTCCTTGAAGAAGGTCATTGTCTGCGCGCATCTGCTCGATCGCCTTTTGCACGATCTGCTTGGCTTCCCCCGGTTCCATAACATCTCTCGCCATCAACCGGGCCGGCTCTCCTTGCAATGCACGTGTAAGAGCGTCACCGCGGACCTTCAGCCCCGGATTCACTTCGATCCAACCGTCGAACCACGTGAGATCCGCGATCGATATAGGTTCTCCGGTCACCTCGCCAAGTGTGAGTGCGACCGCGAACAAGGTCGGCAACGTAGCGGGCATTCTTCCGCCCTCGAGGTCCCCAACTCGCCCCGTGCTCCATTTCAAGCCGTAGTGCCTGGCTACACGCGCTACGTCATCGAGTTTCGCGTCATGGCGAATCCGGTGAGCGCGGGCGTTCTGGCCAACAACCTCGGCTAATGGCTTCGTTTCGGTCACAGTCACACGGTACTAGAAATCTCGCGACTTGACAGCACCTCGCCTCACTGATCTACTTGTGACGTCGCTAGAAATCCAGTGAGAGGAAACGGCATGAGTGACGGGAATACTCCGCTCATCGCACCAGCGAAAGAGGTGGCGGCGTTCTTCAACATGACTGAAGCCGCACTTGCGCAATGGCGGTATAGGGGGACTGGACCGAAGTTCGTTCGGCTGAATCGCCGGATCTTCTACAAGTGGGCCGATGTCTACGAGTGGATCGACCAGAACACCATGCAGCGCACCGACGATCGTCCCGGCGCTGCGTGATGGCCAGCTATTTCGGCGACGAACCGACCTGCCAGCGGTGCGACTACCCCCGCAGGCTGCACCACTTGCTCGGAGTCGAACACGACTACACCGAGCGACCGAATGAGAACGCCCCCGATGCCGGGCAGGGCATCGAGGGCAACGAATCCACCAACCAGGAAGCAGGAGATTCTGACATGCAGTCTACCGACCCCCAGAGCTACATGGTGCGACTGATCGTCGCCGGGCTACAGCAGATCGTCGCCCACGCCCAGGACTTCCCCGGCGCGATCGCCTTGATCAACGCCGATGTGACCCGGCGGTTCGGCTGGGACGCAATCGAATACACCGTCACCACCGGCGACTACGTACGCATGACCACCACGGTCGGCCTCGAAGTCGAGTACCAAATCCTTCGATCCGACCAGCCGGTGCCCGAGGACGAATCCGCAGCCGACACCATCGACGACGCACCCGAGGGGATCCTCGCCGACCCGATCCCCACCGTCTACCAGAATCTTGAAACCCTCGGACCCGATGCCGATTGGCGCGACGGGCACAACTTCCTTCTCGCCGAGGTCACCCGCGGCGTGTTCACCGCCCAAGTGTGGCGACACGACAGTATCGAACAGGGGCGGCCTCACAGCGAAGTCGAAATCACCATCGACTCGACCGGGATGCAGGGCGGCGAAATGTTCCACGACCTGTGCATCCTCCCCGACCAGCTCGAGGACTTCCAACAGGTGACGAACGCGATCATGGCGGCGTACCAGTACATCACGGAGGCCGGACAGTGACCGACCTCGAGCTCTTCCTCATCGTCGCCCTCTTCGCAGAGAACGTGGCCCTGATCCTCGCGCACATCGTCGACCGGCAAGTCACCGACCGTGACGGTTTCGGAGAGGACGCCACTACCGCGATGCGGAGGCGAAGCCCGTGACCTGACCGAGTGTCCCGACCCAGCTCGATGCGGAGCCCCGCACGCCGCGGACGAGCAAGGCCGGGAACCAATTTCCGTGGTTCCCGGCCCCCATCGATCCCTGAAAGGACGCCCGATGCGTCAACACAACATTACCCCTCCGGAGCCCGATCCTGTGGCTCGCATCGACGCCGAAGCCCGTCTCTACGGTGCCCGTATCGCCACCAAGTGCCGCGTCTGCGGCCGCTGGCTTGTCGCCCCAAAATCCCGTGCCGCCCATGTCGGCCCGAAGTGCCAGAAGGGAAGCATGGAGTGACCCGAGCTATCCGCCCGATCGGACCGGACCCGACAACCGAAGTGCTTCTCCTCGGCTCCCTCATGTGGGCCACCACCGAAGACGTACGGGAGGTGCTTCCCCTCATCGCCGACGACGACCTCGAGGACCCGAATGCCCGCGTGATCCTGTTCGCAATCCGCTGGCTCGTCGGCGCCGGCCAACCGCACGACGGCACCGCAGTCAGCGACCAGCTGCAGCGCTCCGGCCGACTCGGTGGTGACTCCGGCACCGCGGTGAAGAAAATCCTCCTCGACGCGATCACCTCCGGCGCCGCCTCGAACCATCTCGCTCCGGCGACGTACGCCCGCGCAGTGGTCTCCGACGCCTACCGTCGCCGCTACGAGCTGCTGGGGAAGTCGCTCGTCGAGGCTGCCGACACGATGCCCGAAGGCGATCTGTTGCCGATGCTCCGTCTCGCCGGAACGGACGCTGTATCGCATTCTGAGCGACTTTCTCGACTTCGTGGGGAGGTGGCATAGGTGGTCTACACCCCCGAAATCGACTGCACCGACGACAGTATCGCTCCGGTCAACGGTGCCGGTGTCCTCGACGACGTGATGGCGTTCCTGCGGTTCTACAGCGTGTATCCGAACGAGTACTGCGCGCCGGCGTATGCGCTGTGGATCGCACACACGCACGCCAGTACCGCCTTCTATATCTCTCCGCGGATCATCTTCTCCTCACCTGAACCGGGATCGGGAAAGACCAGGGACCTTGAGCTCGGTGCGTTGCTCGCCCACAAGCCGAAGCTGACGATCTCTGCGACCACCGCGGCGATCTACCGGCGTATCGCACAGTCGACCGATGCCGGGGAGCTGCCACCGTCGTTCTTCTACGACGAGGTGGACGCGATCTTCGGACGTACCTCCTCGCCGCAGACCGAAGACCTACGGGCCCTGCTCAACTCCGGGTACAAGCGTGGTGCGACCGTCGACCGCTGCGAGGGCGACGCGAAGAACATGAAGGTCCGCGAGTTCCCGGTGTTCGCCCCGGCCGCGCTGGCCGGCCTGGCCGGGAACATGCCCGCCACGATCACCACCAGGGCCATCACGATTCACAAGCGCAAACGAGCACCCGGGGAGGTGGTGAACCCGTACCGAGAACGGGACGCCGAACTCGAGGCGAAACCGATCCGGGAAGACCTGGCGGAATGGATGGAGGCGGTCGCCGAGAGGTTGGCCGAAGCCCGACCGAAGATGCCCCGCGGTGTCGAGGATCGGCCGGCCGAAGTGTGGGAAGCGCTGCTTGCGATCGCCGACGAGGCGGGCGGTCACTGGCCGGAGACCGCCCGGGCAGCGTGTCGGCACTTCGTGCTCGATTCCGAACCGGCAGAACAGTCCCTGGGAGTGCAGTTGCTCGCGGACTGCCGAACGATCATCGACGGCCGCGACCGGGTGTCGACCGAGGAACTGATCCTCGAGCTACGCAAGATCGAAGAATCACCGTGGGGTGACATGCACGGCAAGCAGATCGACCCTCGGCGTCTGGCGTCGATGCTCAAGAAGTACGGAGTCCGTTCGGGTCAAATCCGTATCGGAGAACGGACGGTCAAGGGCTACACAGCGACCGGTGAGAGTGGCTTCCACGACGCCTGGAAGCGCTACCTACCGAGCGAAACCGGGAAGTAGTCGAAACGTGGGTAACAAGCGGAACTTGCCAGGTCACAGCGTTTCGGATCGAAACACTGTTTCGGATAAAGCGAAACACGAATCGGAAGCGAAACGCTCTGACCTGCATAGTTCCCCAAGTTTCGCGTGTTTCGCACAAATCCCGCTCATGGAAGAGGAACAGAGCATGACCCGCCGCCGAACCTCAAGGCTTCCGCAGATCCCCGATCCCATCGCAAGCCTCATCGACGACCGCCTGATCGGTGCTCGCTGCAGTGGCCGGCACCCCCTGTTCGATGCCGAGATCGACGACGAGAACGCCGAGGAGCGATCGGCACGTCTGGCGTGGGCACGAACCGAATGCACCCGCTGCCCGGTCCAGGGCCTGTGCCGAACCGCAGCAAGCGAACAAGACCATCCCTTGGGGATGTGGGGCGGCAAGGTCCACGGACTGCCCGGTCGCCCCGGACGAAAGGACACCCCCGCAGCATGAGACTCGTCGTCCGCCGCAGCAAGGCACGAGTGACCGCCAACCCGGGAACACCCTTCCCGGTGCTCTTCGAGTTCAGCGGAGTCGCCATCGCCATGAGGTCATCCGAAGCGATCGCCCTCGCAGACCAACTCGTCGACGCCGCCGAGAAACTCAGGCAGGGACGTGCATGACACCACCAGTGCAACACCTCGCACCCGGTGTCGTCCTGCTCACCGGCAGAAGCATCGACGCCGTGCGGTTCACGGTGCGCGTCACCATCGCCGCCCGCCAACGCAACGGGCAACGAATTCCGCCCGAAATCACCGAACTCGCACGTGAACTGGCCGTGTTCGGACAACAGGACACCGCTGGCGAGATCACGAACAACAGTGAGATGCAGGCGGATTGGATCAGCACACAGGAGATGGCACGGATGCTCGGATGCTCACACCGGCAAGCCCGCCGACTCGCCCCAGAACTCGGCGGCACCCTCCACGCCGGCAGGTGGCTGATCGACCGCGCAGCCGTCACCAACTACCTCCAGAACAGGACCGCAGCATGAACGACCAGCGACGGCAAGCAGCCGACTACATCGCCAGTCTCACCGACAACGAACTCACACAGTTCGTCACCGAATCCCGCGGAGGCGACACCAACACTCAACGATTCGCCCGCCAACTCCTCGGCGGTACCAAAGCCGACCACGACGCCCGCACACAAGCCAACCGCGAACTGCTCCGCCAAGTCTTCGGAAAGAAGGACGACCAGTGAACCTCCATCCCTACCGCACCGCACAGCGGGTCCTGATCGCCACCCGCAAGGCCGGCGCAACCGTCCCCGCACCCATCGCCAAAGCCGAGGCCCGGGCCGAGAAAATCGCCGCATACACCGACACCTTCACAGCACCCGAACTCCGCGACGCCCTCGTCGCCGCCATCGACGCCGGACGTGAACCGACCACCGATCCGCACGTCGCAGCAGCACTCAACGCACAGCAGCTCCACAACGAAGCACTCGCCGACACCATGCGCACCGAAGCCGGCCACATCCTCACCGACGCACTCACCCAGCACGACACCGCACTGATCGACGCATGGCGCACCGTCTTCGACACCGCCGCCGCCGCACTCCACACCGCACACGAGGTGCTCGGAGACATCGACCTGAACAACGCCGAGGCGATACTCCGACAAGGCGGTGACGCGGCCGACGTGTGGACCAAAGCCAAGACCGGGATCCGCACCATCGACACCATCACCCAGGCCTGGGTCGCATGGGCACAAGCCACACGCCTCGCACCCGTCGACGGCACATGGCAGGCAGCACGCATCACCGACGCCGACTGGCACACCTGGCACACCCACAAGCTCGGCGGCAGCACCGACGTATGGGCCATCGTCCGAGCCGGTGCACACCTCGACCTCGCCGACGCCAACACCTACCGCCAGCGCGTCGACCAGCTCACCACCGAACGTGCAGCAGAAGCCACCGTGGCAGCAGCACGCTGAGACCTCCTCACCGCGGGTTCCGAGGGTGACCCGAGTGAGGAACCGTGCCGGCCGGACGTTCATCCCGTTGCGTCCGGCCGGCACCCCAGGGGGAGGTGACCCGAGGGTGGCTCAGCCGCCACCTCCGGCATAGGCGAGCGCTCCCCCCGCTATCTGAAACGAATCGACCTGGAAGGAGGCCCGGTGTGGTCGATGAGGTGAAGCCGCCGCGGGGTCTCCGGGCTGCCGGCAAGCGATTGTGGATCGACACGCTCGAGGATTTCGACCTCGCTGAGCATGAGCGTGGCCTGTTGCTGCAGGCGTGCCGGACGGCCGATGCCCTGGACGAGCTGCAGAAGGTGTTGGACCGGGACGGGGTGCTGAATGAGTCGCCGCAGGGCACGCGGGTGCATCCGGCGTTGCCAGAGTTGCGGCAGCAGCGCATCACGTTCGCTCGCCTGGTCGCGGCCCTGGGCCTGGAGTCGGGGGTGCAGGACGAGGACACGACGAAGCAGCAACGCCGCGGTGTTCGCGGCACCTACGGAATCAAGGGGGTGGTGTCGTGAGACGTCGGGACAAGGTTTCGGGTCTGGTGCCGGCCGAGCTGCGGGATTTCCGCCTGTGGTGTGAGCGCCGGCGGTTCGCCGGTTTCGAGTCGGGGGTGTTCGACGACTGGTGTGAAGCCCGCGCCGAATGGTCCGCGGGACACGGCTGGCCGGGTGGCGCGGATGTGCGGGAGTCGGAGGAGATCGCCGCGGCGGTGCATATCCCTGATGAGCCGTGGGACGAGTCGAAGATCTGAAAGGACAGACTGTGCCTGTTTCTCGTAAGCGCAAGAAGAAGCCCCGGAGACCAGAGGACTTCGACGCCTTGAACGCTGCTCTCCATGCTGCTCGGACTCGGTCGCCGAAGTTCCGTCGCCTCGCCGCGGATGTCCCCACCAAGCATGTGCCGTTGATGGTGGAGCGGATGTTCGATGAGCGGATTTACGGCACGGCGCAGTGGTTCGCCGGCGCGCTCACTCTGGCGTGGCGGAAGGTGGAAGTTCCTACGCTACGGGTGCGCCCCGACAAGTGGATTTCCATGTTTCGCACCCTAGGGTTCGTCACCTATGGCGATGTGAACGGCGTGGTGGATGAGTCGAAGCGTCCGACGGAGCCGCTGACCCTGTATCGGGGTGCACCGCCGGAGTATCGGGAGGGTCTGTCGTGGACGGACACTCCTGAGCGTGCTCGCTGGTATGTGCAAGAGTGGGAGACCGGCAAACGCAACACCGGTGGCACGGTGTGGAAGTGCATCATTCCCCCGGAGCGGCTGTTGGGGTACTTCGACCGGGATCCGGTGGAAGAGATCGAGTGGGTCGCGGACGTGCGTGGCCTGCCGATCGTCGAGCACGTGCCGACTGCCCACGAGATCGTGCGTCCTCGAGTGGCTGCACCTTCGGGTCGGGTGGTGATCGATCCTCGGTCGGGTCGTGAGTGGTTCGTGAAGACCCCGCCGACGATCGCGCACGCCCGCAACGAGTACGCCGCGAACCAGCTCTACGCTCTCGCTGGTGTGCCGGTGCCCGATGCCCAACTGTCCCCGGATGGGACTCGGTACATGTCCGCGGTGATCGACGCGCAGCCGTGGTCGGAGTCGACTCCGGAGGTTCGCCGGCACTTTGTGGTGGATGCGTGGTTGGCGAATTGGGATGCCCCGGAGCCGGGGAACATCCTCGTCGACGGCGATGGTACGGCGTACCGGGTCGACGTCGGGGGTGCGTTGGACTTCCGGGCCCGTGGTGAACGCCGCAACCTCACCGCCGAGGTGTGGGAGCTCGAGACGATGCGCGATCCGGGTATCTCACCTGCCGGCGCGAAGCTCTACGCGGACTTGACCGCTGAGGAAGAGGCGGACGGGATTCGCCGGATCATGGCTCTTGATGAGTCGGAGATCCGGGCAACGATCGCCGCAGCGGGTGCCCCTGCCCGGCTGGCTGACGTTCTGCTCGCGCGCCGTGAGTTCCTGGCTACCCGGTGCAAGATCACCTAAGAGCATTCCCCCTGGTCAGAGCTAGTTGTCGGTGGCGACTGGTAGGAATCGGTATGTTCACTTCGAACACCAGAGAGACCGCCTGCATAATGAAGGCACGTAGTAGCGACCGAGGAGGTGTTGGTATGCCTGTGACTATCGAGCGTAAGAGCACAGATGAACTGCATGAGCGTCTTGAAAAGGCTCTTGCCCGAGTCGATATGGATTACAGCGCACTCGCAGAGCTTGCGTCGCGCTACATGCTGACGCCGGAAGAACTGGCGGTCTGGGACGAAGTTCAGGCGATCAGATTCCTACTTGGGGATGAGTGAGCCTTCAGGCCTTGAGCAGCGAGTACAGGAATTTGCAGAGGAAGTATCGACTCGCGTCCTGATGTGCCTCAAGGGAGAGCCGAAACCGGACTCCCTTGAGGTCGCGGCGTCTCCGGATGGTCACCGCTTTACATTTTCCTATCGGCAAACCCTGCATGCCGCTGCTAGCGACGATGTAGTGGGAATGGTGCATCTCGACTATGCACTAGGTGTAGTTCCCAGGCAGGTTGTGAACGGCGTGCCGCCACGAGATAGGTGAGGACCTCCGGTATCGGTGTGGTTACCACACACACCCCGACTACCGGAGGGCCCTCATGACACACGCTAACGCCTATCTGACCCCACGTGGCCGATTGGCCCTGGCCGAACTCGTCGTCGAGACCGGTTGGAGCCTGCGCCGGGCCGCCGAACGGTTCCAGTGCTCACCGGCGACCGCCAAGAAATGGGTCGATCGCTACCTGGCCGGTGACCGATCGATGCAGGACCGGTCCTCACGCCCCCGGTCCTGCCCGCACCGGACCCCGACCCGCACCGAACGACGCATCATCGGCCTGCGTTTCACCCGACGGTGGGGACCGCACCGTATCGCCTACCACCTGCACCTGGCGAAATCGACCGTCGAGGCGGTGCTGCGCCGCTACAAGATGCCCCAACTCGCCCACCTCGACCAGGCCACCGGACTGCCCGTACGCCGCCCGGCACCCCACCGCTACGAACACGAGCAACCGGGTGATCTGGTGCACGTCGACATCAAGAAACTCGGCCGGATTCCCGATGGTGGTGGGCACCGCAAGCTCGGCCGGCAGACCGGCCGCAAGAACCGATCGAAGATGGGTTACGCCTACCTGCACCACGCGGTCGACGATCACTCGCGGCTCGCCTACTCGGAGATCCTCGGAGATGAACGCAAGGGCACCGCGGCCGGGTTCTGGGCCCGTGCTCACGCGTTCTTCGCTGCCCACGACATCACCGTCAGGCGAGTGCTGACGGACAATGGATCCTGCTATCGATCACAGGAGTTCGCTTCTGCTCTCGGTCCGGAGATCGCGCACAAGCGGACCCGGCCGTATCGGCCGCAGACCAACGGCAAGGTCGAACGGTTCAACCGCACCCTCGTTGCCGAGTGGGCGTACGCGCACACCTACCGGTCCGAGGAGGCCCGCTGTGCCACCTACCAGCAGTGGCTGCATGACTACAATCACCATCGGCCCCACACCGGGATCGGTGGACAGTCACCTATAGACCGCGTCGGCGTTCACAACGTCCCCGGGAATTACAACTAGGTACTGATCGGTCCGGTGAGCATCTGGCTGTTCATGTCTCTACCTTTCAGCTGCGCGACGCCCGGGGGAAAAAGCCGATCGTTCGCGTGGAGTATGTGCGCGATGCGACGCGCGTCCCGTGCTCCCACGTCCATGTACATGCCGAGAGTGGGTTGTTTACCCAGTTGCTTGCTGCGACGGGTCACGATTCGCCAGCGGCCGTCCAGTCCGTTCATATCCCCACCGGAGGGGATAGATTCCGCCCATGCGTCGAGGATTTCGTCGAGTTTCTGATCTCCGAATGCAAGGTCGCTGGACGTGAGGGGTGGCGGGATGAAGTTGCAGAGGGACGCGAGAAATGGCGTGAAATGCAGACGGCGGCTGCAGTGCGTGATAGGCCCGAAGTGGCAGTGAAGGTGTTGGAACGACTCGGACTGAAGATTGAAGGTGAGCTCTCCACGGACCGGCCCAGCCCCCGCGATCGCTTCTGAGCCCCTTTAGCTGCCATCTCAGGGCATGCGTAACCCAGTGGGGTGAAGTTCCCGCTCCGGGAGAGTCTTCCCCTGATCGGGGGAGTGCACATAAGTTGTGGACACACTTTGGACACACCCTGCCTTCAAACCGTGTGATGTGGAGTGATTCCTGAGAGGGTGTTTCCGCAGGTAATCCGATTTTCGATCTCCTGACCTGCAGGGTGTTTCGCATTTGCAAGGCAGATGTCAGGAGTTCGAATCTCCTAGGCTCCACAATCACATAAATGCAGGTAAAGGGCGCTTCCGATCTTTCGGAAGCGCCCTTGCTCTGTTGCTGCCTCGGCCCGTCTGCCCACATTCCACACTCGAAGGGTGACGCCCCGCCTCTCTCCGCGACTCGCCGAGATCGTCGCGGCGCTGCCGCTGGAGCCGCACCTACGTGTGCTGGATCAGGGTCGGTGCACTCGACGGTCGGCACCCGAAGCCGGCAGGGTCGCTCTGGAGCGGATCGCGGCGGCGACACGGCCGGATGCGCGCCTGTTCGTCGACGGTGGTGACCCGCTCCGGGAGCTTGTCACCCCGAGGTGATCGTGAACGGTCCCGGATCGACGGTCCGTTTCACGTGAAACATCAGGAGAGCGCGGTGGTGAGAACCCTGCGGATCGAGGAGCGCACCTCGTCGAGCTTGCGGCCGGATTCGATCAATTCCGTTCCCTTGTGCACGAGCGCGGTGACGAGCTCGGCATCGAGTTCGGGATCCGCGACTCCGAGGACCCGCAGCGACTCGACGAGGGGGAGGACGAGGTCCTGATGCATGGCGTGCATGCTCTCGTCACTGAACGCCTGAGGGGTGAAAGCGGCGAGAGCACCGACGATCGCGTGCTCTCCCTCGGCGACCAGCTGCAGATTGACGTCGATGTACGTCAGCACCCGCTCCGTCGGATCGGACACCTTCTCCATCGCCTCGATCACGCGCGTGTTCCAGCGCGGGAACATGTCGACGACGACCGCGTGCAGCAGGTCGTCGCGCGAATCGAAGTAGTTGTAGACGCTCGACCGGGCCAGACCCGCACGACGCGCCACGTCGCCGAGCGAGGGTGCCTGTTCCGGTTTCTCGGCGAGGAGTTCGAGCGCCGCGTCGAGGAGGGCACGGCGCTGCGCTGCGCGGTGCTCCGCGACCGTCGCTGCGGAAATCTTCGGCACCGCCGGCCCTCCTCGTTCGGCTGTCGACCGTTCAGTCGTGTGGTCGAAGTCTTCCGTCGACCATTTCGAGCACGCGGTCGCAGTGCCGCAGGATTTCGTGGTCGTGGGTGACCATGATCGTAGCCACTCCACTGGTGTGGGTTTCCCGTGCCAGCAGTTCGACGACCTCGTGGCTGCGTTTCCGATCGAGGGCGGCGGTGGGTTCGTCGACGAGCAACAACGACGGTTCGGCCATCAGGGCCCGCGCGATGCCGACACGTTGACGCTCACCGCCCGAGAGCTGCCCGGGTCGCCGCTGGGCGCGGTGCTCCATACCCACCGAGGCGAGCAGCTCGTCAGGGTTCCGTCCGGGGCGTCCGGCGATCTTCTCGACGAGGAGCAGTTGATCGCGTGCGGTCAGGGCGGGGAGGAGATTGCCGGACTGGAATACGAACCCGACCCGCTCTCGGCGCAGCTTCGCGGTCGCCCGCGGGTCGAGTGCGGTCACCTCGATACCGTCGACACTCACGGTGCCGGAAGTGGGTCGGCCGAGGCCACCGGCGACCGCCAGCAGACTCGATTTGCCGGCACCGGACGGCCCGACGACGGCGACCAGTTCACCCGGCTCGACGCCCAGGTCGACGTGATCGAGGGCGTGGACCGTGCTGTCGCCGTCGCCGAAGGACAGGCAGACGTCGGACAGTGTGAGGCCGGTGGAGGTGGTGACGGTCATCTGTTCTCTCCCAGGGCAGCGAGCGGATCGACACGGACGATGCGGACCACGGCGAGGGCGGCGCCGAGCAGGCCGAGGACGACGAGCAGAACGGCACCTCGAGCGACGGGGCCGGATTCGAGGACGAAAGGCATGCCGCTGCCCTCGAGGCCCGACCCGAGTCCGAGACCGACGAGCACGCCGAAGGCGACCGAGCCGACGAGCACGATCACGGCCTGCAGGAGGGCGTCGCGCAGGAGGAATCCGGTGGAGGCGCCCATGGCGCGGAGGACGGCGATCTCACGGCTGCGCTGCACGGTCCAGATCGTGAAGAACGCTCCTACGACGAGGGCTGAGATCGCGTAGAGGAAGGCGGTGATCATCGACATCGTCATCATCTCGGCGCTGTAGCCGGGGGAGGAATCGAACGATTCCTCCAGGGTCTTCGCTGTCGTACCGGCTGCTGCGTCACCCGCGGTGAGATCGGGCAGTGCTCCGTCCACACCCTCGATCGCGACCACACTGGCTTCGGTGTACGCGCTCGGAGGGACCTGTTCACCGAGCCGGACACCGGCGTGGATCTCCTGCCAGGTGCTCAGGGGAAGGTAGGCGACGTCGACGTGACCGAAGGTGCGCTTGTCGGAGGTGAACCCGACGACGTCCAACCGGGTACCGAGACGATCGACGACGATCGTGTCGCCGAGTTCGACGCCGGTGGCGCGGGCGCTGTCGCTGAGGACGACATCGGTGTCACCACCGAGCGGTGCCCCCTCGGAGACCGAGGGTTCGAGGAACGAGCCCGGCCGGATGCCGAAGAGTGTGAGGTCCACGGGGACCCCGCTCTCGGTTTTCGCGTTGACGATGGTGTTGCCGAACAGTTCGGCGCGAGCGACGTCCGGGCGGGCACGCCAGGTGTCGGCCTGGTCTTCCGTGACCACGGATCGGGAGAATGCGGAGTCGGCCTTGGTTCCTTCGGCGAAGGCGAATGCCTGCACCGGTGTGCGCTGCAGTGCCGAGACGCCGTCGACGACGAGACCGGACGACAGACCGGACAGGATCACCATGAGGATCGAGATGAGCGCGACGACGGCGCCCATCAACAGGAAGCGGGTGCGCGCGAACCATAGTTCGCGCATGGCAAGAAACATGTGGAGTCCTTCGTGGGCTGGACCGGGTATGTGCCCAATCTTCTCGACGGCACGTCGATATCTTACCGACGCTCTGTCGTTATATTCGGTGATAGTTACTACATGGGGTAGTAATCGCAGGTGAGGGAAGTATTCTGACTTCATGGCCGAGGTGAACACCGTGATGCGCATGCGCGCGGTCTTCGTGAGCGGAATCTCGGCCGCACTGAGCATCGCCGCGCACGCCTTCGCCGGCGGAGCGATTCCCCACCAGGACGCCCTGGTGTTCCTCCTCGGGCTTGCCTTCGCTGTCGGAGTCCTCACCGGCGAAACCAAGCTTCCGGTGCCGCTCGTCCTCGTCCTCGGGCAGGTCGCCGGCCACCTCGTGCTGGGACTCCACGACGGTCACCTGCACACACCGGGATCCGGAATGATGTCCGCCCACGCGGTTGCCGTCCTCCTCGCCGCAGTATTGGTACGGGGTGCCGAGAAGGGCTGCGAAGCAGCACTCGCAGCGCTGCGCCGGATCGTTCCCGAGACGTACCGCACGCTGCCCGTGGCCGTCGCCGAACCTGTCCCGACGATCCACCGCCCCGATATCGGTCCCGGCGTACTACTCGTCGGCGGAACCGGCAGCCGCGCACCTCCCGTTGTTCTCCGCTAGGTCAACCTTCTCGGTCGCCGCCGCCGGCGACCGCTCGTTCCGTGTGCCCGCAGAGGCACCGACACTTACGGAGAATCATGAAGAAGACCATGTTCGGCACTGCGATCGCCGCAACGGCCCTGCTCGCCGCCGCCTGCGGTTCCGACACCGGCACCACCGACTCGGCCGAGGCCGTCGTCGTGTCCGAAGCCTGGGTCAAGGCATCCGACACCGGGATGACCGGTGCCTTCGCCGAGATCGAGAACACCGGCAGCAGTGACGTGCACATCGTCGGCGCGTCCAGTCCTGCATCCGCCACCACGGAACTGCACGAGATGGTGTCGTCCGGCGGCGCCTCGATGGTGATGCAGGAGATGGGGGACGGGCTCGTCATCCCCGCGGACACCGTGCACAGCCTCGCGCCCGGCGGCGACCACCTCATGCTCATGGACCTCGTGGAGCCTCTGCGACCCGGGAACACGGTGACCTTCACACTCGAGTTCGCGGACGGATCGACCGAGGAGTTCACGGCCCAGGTCCGCGACTTCGCCGGGGCACAGGAGGAGTACGTGCCGTCCCACGACGGGGCAACCCACGATGGCTAGGTTCACTCGACGCACCCTGCTCGGGGGCGGTGTCGCCGCGCTGGGTGCAGCAGGACTCGGCGCGGTCGGAGGTGGGACGGCGGTCGCGTCCCGCATCTCCGAACCGATCGGCGCGCGGACCGTGGAGATCCACGGCACCCATCAGGCCGGTATCGACACCCCCGCGCAGTCCTTCGCGTCGTTCGTGGCACTGGACCTCGCCGAGGGTGTCGATCGTGACGGGCTCGTCGGGATCATGCGGGTGTGGGCCGAGGATTCGCGGCGACTCACCACCGGGACGCCGGCGCTGGGCGACACCGAACCCGAACTCGCCGTCGACCCGGCCCGGCTGACGGTCACGGTCGGCTATGGTCCCGCGGTCTTCGACGCCGCGGGCCTGACCGACCGACGACCCGCGTGGCTGAAGCCGCTGCCGGCCTTCCCGATCGACCGGCTCGAGGAACGATGGTCCAGCGGCGACCTGCTGTTGCAGGTCTGCGCCGACGACCCGGTGACCGTCTCGCACGCGGTCCGCACACTCACCAGGAGTGTGCGATCGGTGGCGACGGTCCGCTGGATCCAGCGAGGGTTCCGGCGTGCGGCCGGCACGCGACCCGACGGGACGACCATGCGCAACCTCATGGGGCAGGTAGACGGCACCGTCAATCCCGCGCCGCACAGCCCGGACTTCGACCGGCAGGTGTGGAATCCGGGTGACCCGCCGTGGATGGCCGGTGGCACCTCGCTCGTGTTACGCCGGATCCGCATGGAACTCGACACCTGGGACGAGCTGGACCGTCCCGCTCGGGAACTCGCCGTCGGCCGGCGACTGTCGAACGGTGCTCCGCTGACGGGTTCGGAGGAACACGACGACGCCGACTTCGAGGCCACCGACCGGTTCGGTATCCCGGTGATCCCGCCGGAATCGCACGTCGCGCGGGCACGTCCCCGCACCGGCGACGAGCAGTTCCTGCGACGGGGTTACAACTACGACGACCAGGACGGCGCCGGATTGCTGTTCGCCACCTACCAGGTGGACGTGGACCGTCAGTTCGTCCCGGTGCAGCAGCGCCTCGCCGAGCACGACGCGCTGAATCCGTGGATCACGCCGATCGGGTCGGCGGTCTTTCTCGTCCCTCCGGGATTCGGTCCGAAGGGGTATCCCGGCGACACCTTGCTGGGTGACTGAGACAAGACCGCGACGTATGTGGAATCGAGGTCTAGCCTCGAGGGTGTGACCGAGATTACACAGATGCGTCAGGGTTTCGCGTCGCTGCGGGAAGGCGGCCTGAACTGGGACGCCTTCCCGCTCCGGCTCTTCGCGAAGGGCAACGCAGCGCACTGGGATCCGATGGACATCGACTTCTCCCACGACGCCGAGGACTGGGCGTCGCTCAACTCGGAACAACGCCGCAGTTCGACCTATCTGGTCGCGTTGTTCGTCGCCGGCGAGGAGGCCGTCACGCAGGACATCCTTCCGTTCCTCCGCGCCATGGAAGCGGAGGGCCGGTTGGGTGACGAGATGTACCTGACCCAGTTCTGCTACGAGGAGGCCAAGCACGTGCAGGTGTTCCGTCGCTGGATGGACACCGTGGGACTGACATCCGACCTGCACCCGTTCGTTGCCGAGAATCCCTACTACCGGCGGCTGTTCTACGAGGAACTGCCGCACAGCCTGCGCGTGCTCGATCGAGATCCGTCCCCGGCCAATCAGGTCCGCGCGAGTGTCACCTACAACCACGTCATCGAGGGCAGTCTCGCGCTGACGGGCTACTACGCGTGGCAGAAGGTGTGCACCAAGTACGGGATCCTGCCGGGCATGCAGGAGATCATCCGGCGGATCGGCTCCGACGAGCGCCGGCACATGGCCTGGGGCACGTTCACCTGCCGACGGCATGTGGCAGCGGACGACTCGAACTGGAACGTCGTGTTGCAGCGGATGGAGGAGTTGCTTCCCCTCGCGACCGGAATGATCCAGTGGCAGAACGAGCAGTTCGACGAACAGCCCTACGGTCTCGACAACGACGAGTTCATCTCCTATGCGGCCGACCGGGCACAGAGACGGCTCGGCGCAATAGAATCCGCGCGCGGACGCCCGCTGGAGGAGATCGATCTCGATTTCGCTCCCGCCGTGCTCGAGGACCGTTTCGGGGACGAGGACGCCGCCGCGCTCGCTGCGGTTCCGGCTCCCGACCGCACCCCGGCGGACTGAGCAGGGTCGATCGGAGACAGGAGATCGATCAGAGCAGCATGCCGGCGAGGATCGCGATCAGCACGAGAACGGCGACCACCCCGATGACGACCGTTCTCGTGTTGCCGGTGTTCTCGTCTGCGGTGCCCGTGGTGAGCACCGGAACGGGTGTGGCCTCCTTCCTCGCGGCTCCGCGGTTCTCGGCGGTGCTCTCGGCCCCGAGACGTCTCTCCTCGAGTTCGCGCAGCCGAGCGAAACCGCCGGTGAGTACGTCGGTTTCGTCGTAGGAAGGTGGAAGTCCGATCCGGGTCTTGTTGGTCTCGCGTGCCGGCGTGAATCCGGCCGCGAGGATCGCGGCGCCGAGCGCCGCCGTCTGTTCCGGGCCCGGCCCGACGAGGCTGCGCACCGTGAGCTTCGTGGCGAGGCTGTTCGCGATCTCCTGGATGTGGGTGCGATCTCGTGCGACGAGACCGTCTCCCATGACGACGACGGCCTCGAGATTGTCCGGTATCCAGCCGAACGATCCGAGGGCCGTGGCGAGTTGGGCCGCCGGGGACGGTGCGCCCTGGGCGGGGGTGCGGTAGGCCTTGCCGGCGGGCACGCCCGAGCGTACGAGGGTGACGGTCGAGCCGCCGTCGTCGAGATGGAAGACCCCCACGAGTTGGCCAGGGGTCTCGGAGATCTCGGAGGCGTACCAGGCGGCGGCCGCCTGCGCATCGGACACGAGATCCACGTGCCGCAGATTCGCGTAGTCCAGGGCGGCACGCAAGGTCGCGATGGTGTCCGGATCCCAGTGCGACGGGTAGGTGGCGGCGTAGCCGGGATCGCTGTCCCTGTCCATGCCACCAAAGGTCGGCAACGGGTGGCACTCCCGCAACAGGCAGTGGATGGCGGTGGCCATCGCGTCCTCGGCGCGGTACATGCGACCGTCGCTCGCGGTGATGCCCGAGGCGTCGCCGACCCGCGTGAGGAAGCCCGCGATCGTGCGTGCTTCGTCCCCGTGCGCCACGCTGCCGAGCGACGTGTTGCCGTCGTGGTCGACGTGCAGGACGGAGTCGCGGGCGAGGACGACAGGGTCGGGAGTGCCGGGTTCGTTGGATGCGATGACCGCCGTGGACACGACTCGCCCGATCCGGAGGCCGACACCGATTGCCATGTCTTCCCTTCCTCGAGAGGCTGCTCGTCCGTCGTGCTGCCGAGGACCCGACTCGCTCCGGGTGCGCCGGACAAATGCACCGCTTCGGGCGCGAAGAACGATTGTGGCAGACAGGGAGGGAAGTGCCGACCTTACTTTCCGGTAAGTACGTGTTACAGTCCGTACCGCCGTGACGAGGGACACACGGTTCCGGTGGATCCAGGTGGAGGGACAACATGGTGGGGCGCGCTCGGAAGTGGATGGCCGCGGCGGTGACGACGACCGTCCTTGCCGGCGGAATTCTCGGAACCGCGGCGACAGCGGGAGCCGAGACGGACTTCTATCTCCCGCCCGACCCGCTGCCGACGGGTGCTCCCGGCGACGTCCTGCGCACGGCACCGTCCGATCTGGCATTGCGCGCACCGGTCGCCGACGGCATCTTCCCGGGTCAGGGCACCAAGCTGCTGTATCGCAGCAATGACGCCAAAGGCGTACCCGATGCGGTGAGCGGAACCTACATCGAGCCGTCGACGCCGTGGAACGGTCCCGGCGACCGGCCGCTCGTCGCGCTGGCCGTCGGTACCCACGGTCAAGGTGATCAGTGCGCGCCGTCCCGCAATCTCGGCGCGCTCGTCAACTATAATCCGCCCCTCGACTTCTTCACCGAGTACGAGGTGCTGTCGATCAACGCGCTGCTGCTGCGCGGCATCGCCGTGGTCGTCACGGACTACGACGGTCTCGGTACGCCGGGGCACCACACCTACGTGAACCGCGCCGCCGAAGCCCACGCGGTGCTCGACTCGGTGCGCGCGGCGCTGAAGCTCGAGAACGCGTCGGTGACCGAGAACAGCCCGGTCGGCCTCTTCGGTTACTCGCAGGGCGGCGGCGCGTCGGGCGCTGCGGCCGAACTCGCACCCGAGTACGCCCCCGAACTGAACCTCGTCGGCGCCTACGTGGGTGCTCCGCCCGCCGACCTCGTGGCCACGTTGAAGCAGATCGACGGCACGCTGCTCACCGGTGCCATCGGGTACACGATCAACGGCCTCGCCGACGCCTACCCGGAGATCCGCGACGAGATCGACGCCGAGATCAGTGATCGCGGCCGCGAGATGCTCGCGGCCGTGGCGAACCAGTGCGTCCCGGAGACGGTCGCGAATTTCGCATTCCAGCGCACCGGCGACTACACCCGCACGGGTGAGCCCCTCGATGTCGTGCTCGACCGCCTGCCCCAGGTCCAGAAGATCCTCGCGGAGCAGCGCATCGGCAACCGCACGCCTGCCGTGCCCGTCCTCCTCCAGCACGGCACGCAGGACGACACGGTCCCCTACGGTCAGGGCCGTCAGCTGGCGCTGGACTGGTGCGATCAGGGCGCGACGGTGCAGTTCCTGCCCAACACGACGCCGCCGATCCTGCCCGGCTTCATCATCAACCATGCGGTGCCCATGATCGGCGGACTGCCCGAATCCGTCGCGTACATCGAAGCGCGACTGCGCGGTGAGCCCGCACCGTCGAACTGTGGAGCCTTCTGACGCTCCTTCGAATCCGCAATCGATCCGGCCCGCACTCCCTTCCGGGGTGCGGGCCGGATCCGTGTGCAGGGTCTACACCGAGTGACGGGTGTCGATGATCCGGCGCGCGACGTTCGTCTCGGTCGACGGGCCCGGTTCCCAGCGGGAGATCCACGGACCGGTGCCCTCGCTCGGATCGAGCACACCGCGCTCGAGCCACTCGTATCTGCCCTCGAGAACGCCGGCCGCGGTGCGACGATCCTCGGCGTCGGTGTTCGTCCACAGGGCGTCGAACAACTTCTCCACGCGCAGCCGCGACTGCTTGCAGAACGCGTCGGCCAGTTCGAAGGCCGCGTCGGCTCCCGGGTGCCCGTCGACGCGTTGCCGTTCGGCGCGCACGCACACGGCGGTCGCGGCGAACAGCTCGGCTCCGATGTCGACGATCCGTCCGAGGAAGTTCTCCCGCTTCTCGAGTCCGGCCTGCCAGCGGGCCATCCCGTAGAAGGTCGAGCGGGCGAGCTTGCGCGAGCTGCGTTCGATGTACCTCAGATGTGTTGCCAGAAAACCGAATTCGTTGTAGGTCCGCGGTAGCTGTCCCTTGCCGGTGACGAGTTTCGGGAGCCATCGGGCGTAGAACCCGCTCGCCCGTACCGCGGCCTGCGCCTTCTCCTTGCCCGTCGAATCGGGGTCGGCGAGTTCGCCGGCTGCGCGCAGGTGGGCGTCGACCGCCTCGCGGGCGACGAGGAGACGCATGATCTCGCTCGACCCCTCGAAGATGCGGTTGATCCGCAGGTCGCGGACGAGTTGCTCTGCGGGAACGGCCCGTTCGCCGCGCGCCGCCAGCGACTCGGCGGTCTCGTAGCCGCGTCCGCCGCGGATCTGCACGAGTTCGTCGGCGATGAGGCATCCCATCTCGCTCGCCCACAACTTCGCCAGTGCCGCCTCGATGCGGATGTCGTTGCGCTGTTCGTCGTTCATCTGGCCCGACAGTTCGACGACGGACTCGAGTGCGTAGGTGGTCGCGGCGATGAACGAGATCTTCGCGGCGACGGCCTCGTGCTCACCGACCGGCTTGCCCCACTGCACCCGCTCCGACGACCATTCGCGGGCGATCTTCAGCGCCCACTTGCCGGCACCCGAGCACATCGCGGGGATGGCGAGGCGACCGGCGTTGAGCGTCGTCAACGCGATCTTCAGCCCGTCGCCCTCACGTCCGATGAGGTTCTCCTTCGGAACCCGCACCTTGTGCAGCCGGGTCACGCCGTTCTCGATGCCGCGCAGGCCCATGAAGGAGTTGCGGCGTTCGACGGTGATGCCGGGTGAATCCGCTTCCACGACGAAGGCGGAGATCCCGCCGCGATGGCCCTCGCTCTTCGGTACGCGGGCCATGACGACGAGCAGTTCGGCGACCACCCCGTTGGTCGTCCACAGCTTGACGCCCTCGAGTTCGTAGGCGCTGCCGTCCTCGACCGGGATGGCGGTGGACGCGAGTCGGGCGGGGTCGGACCCGACGTCGGGTTCGGTGAGCAGGAAAGCCGAGATGGCGCCGCGCGCGCATCGCGGCAGGAAGCGCTGCTTCTGCTCAGGGGTGCCGGCGAGCTTGAGCGGTTCCGGCACACCGATCGACTGATGGGCCGACAGCAGCGCGCCGATGCTGGGATGCACGCAGGCGACGACCGTCAGGGCCCGGTTGTAGGCGACCTGCGACAGCCCGAGGCCGCCGTACTCCTGCGGGATCTTCATGCCGAAGCAGCCGAGTTCGGCCAGCTCGCGGACGTATTCGTCGGGTATCCGCGCGTCGCGTTCGATGCGGCCGCCGTCCATCGAACTGCACGCGGCGCGCAGGCGTGCGAGGAACTCCTCGGTACGGGAGTCCTCGTCGGGTGTCGGTCGCGGGAAGGGGTGGACGAGGTCGAGGGTGAGCCGTCCGAGGAACAGTTCCTTCGCGAAGGACGGCTTGTTCCACTCGGATTCGCGCGCCTGCTCCGCTACTTCACGAGCCTGCCGCTCGGTGACCTGTGGGGTTCGGGCATCGGCGCTCTCTGCCATGACTGCCTCCGGGTCGCGTGCCTACTGGTGAGTATGCACCCGGATGTGCCTCTTATCACAGGTTCGGCCGAGTCGATCATGAAGCAGTCGGATGTGAACTAGATCACTACCGCGGAAGTCGGCGGGGACGTGCGGGTACTCCCGGACACGCCTACGCTCGAATAGTCACCGACGACGTGCCCCGCCCGTCACTCGCCGATCCCCATCGCGGATCGGAACGGAGGTGGCCATGGAATTCCTGGCCTTCGTCCCCGTCCTGCTCACTTTCCTCGGCGCGCTCTACTTCGCGGCGTGCCTCATCGTCGACCGCGAGATCCGATCGGCGGAACGAGAATTCGGCACCGCGGACGGCGATCAGGCCTCCGAGGTGTCGGTGGACTCGGGGGAGACCGGCGTCGAGGCGGCCTCGTCGGTCGTCGTCGCGGCGGACTCCGCGGGCCGCACGCGCGGCGGTTCCGGAGCGATCGGAGGGTGATCCGGCCGTCGTCGCCGGTAGAACACGACCCCGCCTGCGGCCACGACGGCAACCGCGCCGGCGACGACGAGACCGAACCGCCTGCCCGTGCGTTCCGGACGAGAGGACGACTTCGCGGCACACCGCTCGGCCGCGGCCCGCCGGGCCACCGAGAGCAGTTCGCCCGCGACGTCCAGACCCTTGCGTGCTGCGAACAGTCCGGCCGCACTCGAGCCCTGCGCGAGAGCTACCGCGCCCTCGCCGGCCACGCGGAGAGCACCCGCGAGATTGCCGGATTCGTCGTGGCGTCGCACGAATGCCGGAAGCCACACGTCGTCGGTCTCGGCATGAATCAGCTTGCTCATGCGTCCACTCTTCCATACCGCCCGGACCTGTGGTCGTGACCGGAGAGCGTGTCCCGCGCCGCCTGTCCTGCCCGGGAAGCGGGCAATGGCACCATGGTGGGGTGACTTCACCGCATCAGACAGCAACGGCCACGCTCCACACGAACCGCGGCGACATCGCGATTGCGCTTTTCGGCAACCACGCGCCGAAGACCGTCGAGAACTTCGTCGGCCTGGCCCAGGGCACCAAGGAGTACAAGACCCAGAACGCCAAGGGCGAGACCAGCGGTCCGTTCTACGACGGCGCGGTCTTCCACCGCGTCATCGACGGCTTCATGATCCAGGGTGGCGACCCCACCGGCACCGGCCGCGGCGGCCCGGGCTACCAGTTCGCCGACGAGTTCCACCCCGAGCTGCAGTTCGACCGCGGCTACCTGCTCGCGATGGCGAACGCCGGCCCGGGCACCAACGGCTCGCAGTTCTTCATCACCGTCGGCCCGACCCCGCACCTCAACCGTCGCCACACCATCTTCGGTGAGGTCGTCGACGCCGAGTCGAAGAAGGTCGTCGACGCGATCGCGACCACCGCCACCGACCGCGCCGATCGCCCGGTCGACGACGTCGTGATCAACAGCATCACCATCTCCTGAGAGAGTTCCCATGACGAACCCCGGCTGGGGCTCCGCGGCCGAGGGTGGTGGCCCGCAACCCCAGCCGCGGTGCGTTCGCCATCCCGACCGCCCGACCCTTCTCGCCTGCTCCCGATGCGGCCGGCTCGCGTGCCCCGAGTGCCTGCGTCCCGCCTCGGTCGGTCAGCACTGCGTCGACTGCGTCGCCGCGGCCGAACGGTCGACACCGCAGGCCCGCACCATCGCCGGCGCACCCGTCCGTTCCGATCGGCCCTCGCCGATCGTGACGTACGTGCTCATCGCGCTGAATGTGCTCGTCTTCGGCATCACCGCCGCGCAGTCGGGCAGCGTGATGACCAACGAGCAGGGCTCGGCGCTGTTCCTCGACTGGGCGTTGTGGCCGCCCATCATCGCCGCGCACGGCGAGTACATCCGGATCCTCGGCAGCGGATTCCTGCACTTCGGCCTGCTCCATCTGGCCGTCAACATGTTCGCCCTGTGGGTGATCGGGCGCGACACCGAACTCGTGCTCGGACGCGCCCGGTACCTCTCGGTCTACCTCGTGTCGATCCTCGGCGGGTCCGCCGCAGTGATGTTCATGGAGACCGGAGCGGTCACCGCCGGAGCGTCGGGAGCGGTCTTCGGTCTGCTCGGCGCGCAGGCCGTCATCCTGCTGCGCCTGCGTCGCAGCCCGGCACCCGTGCTGACCATCGTCGGCCTCAACGTGATCATCAGCATCACCGTCCCGGGCATCTCCCTGTGGGGTCACCTGGGCGGTCTCGTCGCCGGTGCCGCCGCGACAGCGGCCCTGCTCTACGCCCCGCAGTATCTCGGTGCCGGCACCGACCGGGACCGCATCGTGCGCACCGGATGGATCGCGCTGGTCGCGGTCGTCGCGATGACGCTGGTCGCGATCGTGCTCGCCGTCGTGCGGCTACGCGATCAACTGGGTGTCTGATCGGGCGCGAGATCGCGCATCGCCAGCGCGGCGTGCACGTTCCGCGGGTCGGTGCCCAGATCCCACCGGCCGAAGATCATCAGGTTCTCCGTGCCGGTTGCGGGGTCGATCGTGTCGATCTCGAGCATCGGCACGCGCCGCCCGAAGCGCGGGTACTCGACGATCCGCACGCGGTGCAGGGCCGCGCGCGGGAACTCGCGACGACCCGTCAACCGCATCGTCGCGATCCCCATTCCTCCGGGGAGCACTTCGAGACGCGGACGCTGCCGCAGCGCGAGCGCGACCATCACGAGGACGAGCACCGCCGCGAAACCCACCAGTACGCGACCGGCCGCGTCGGGAACCGCAACCGCGGCGGTCACGGCCAAGGCGATACCGGCGGCCGACAACGCCGCTATCGCGGCGGGCGGCGTCGCCCACCGCAGCGGTGTCTCGTCGGGCATCTGCGTCCTCTTCCGATCCGTTCCCCGGGGACCTCTCACCGGGTTGTGCACAGTGTTATCCCCAGGTGGGGATGAATAACATCGGTGTAACCCGAGCGGGGTGGAGGTCAGCGCCAGTTCATCGTCATGATCAGACCGACCACCATGAACCCGAAACCGATCAGGAAGTTCCAGGCACCGAGATCGTTCATCCACGTGATCTGCTCGGCCGCGAGGTAGTAGACGATCAGCCACAGCAACCCGATGACCATCAGGGCGAGCATCACCGTCACATACAACGTGCTCGACGGCGTGCCCTTGACCTTCACCGGTGTGCGGCTCACCGTCCGGGTCGCGGAGACGTCCTTCTTGCGAACCTTCGACTTGGGCATGGTGTCCTCGTTCTCACGTCTCCACCCGTCGTACACGGATGGAGTGGTCGGTCAACTACCTGTTGAGATCACGCTAACGTAAGGCCAGGATCGGAGGTACGACGTGTCGGAACGACGACTGCGCGCGCCCGTGTGGGGTGTCGCGACCCTCGCCGTCTGCCTCGTGGCCGGGCTGCTCGTGGGTACCACCCGCGGAGTGTCCGAAGGCGACGAACTGCGCGCCGGCGACTCCCCGCGACTGTCCGATCTGGTCCGGGCCGCGCAGGAGAAGGCCGACGAACTGGCCGCCACCCGAGACGATCTCACTACCCGCATCGACGAACTCCAGGACCGTGCCGCGGTGAACGACGAGGACGTCGCCGCGGTGCTCGACGACCTGTCCGCGATCGAGGACCCGGCCGGACTCGTGGCCCGCCGCGGTCCGGGCGTGACCGTCACTCTCACCGACGCACCCCGCGACGCCAACGGGCGCTATCCGTCCGGTGTCTCACCCGACGATCTCGTCGTGCACCAGCAGGACGTGCAGAGCGTGCTCAACGCGATGTGGGCCGGCGGTGCCGAGGCCGTGGCCATGCAGGATCAGCGGATCGTCGCGACGTCGGCGCCACGCTGCATCGGCAACACGCTGCTGCTGCACGGACGCACCTACTCACCGCCCTATGTCGTCACCGCGCTCGGCGACCCGGCACGGCTGCAGGCCGCGCTCGACGCCGAGCCCGGTATCCGCATCTACAAGCAGTACGCGGCCCGCTATCAACTCGGCTACACGCAGCAGGCGTCGGAGGATCTGTCGGTCCCCGCCTACACCGGTAGTTCGTCCGCGCGCTGAGCGGTGCCCGGGAGCACTGTCCGAATCGGGCCACCGGGCGGGTCGCCCTCTGCCGGCCACCGGGCGGGACGCCCTCTACCGGCCACCGGGCGGGTCGCCCTCTACCGGCCACTGAGTACCCTCGTCTCATGCGCATTCTCGTCGTCGACAACTACGACAGCTTCGTCTTCAACCTGGTCCAGTATCTGGGGCAGCTCGGAACGACGGCCGACGTGTGGCGCAACGATGACGAGCGGCTCACCGCACCGGGTGCTCTCGCGCGGGTCGCGAAGGAGTACGACGGCATCCTCCTCAGCCCAGGGCCGGGCACACCCGAACGCGCCGGGGCGAGCATCGATCTGGTCAAGGCATGTGCCGACAGCAGCACTCCGCTGCTCGGTGTGTGCCTCGGCCACCAGTCCATCGGTGTCGCGTTCGGCGCGACCGTCGATCGCGCCCCCGAGCTGCTGCACGGCAAGACCAGCCTGGTTCGTCACAACGGTGCCGGTGTGCTCGCGGGCCTGCCCGATCCGTTCACCGCGACCCGCTACCACTCGCTGACCGTGCTGCCCGAGACGATGCCCGCCGAACTCGAGCCCACCGGCCACACGGAGACCGGCATCGTCATGGCCCTGCGTCACGCCGAGCTGCCGATCCACGGTGTGCAGTTCCACCCCGAATCGGTGCTCACCCAGGGTGGTCACCGCATGCTCGCGAACTGGCTCGCGGCCTGCGGCGAGGCACCGGACGAGACGCTCGTCGCGCGCCTCGAGGCGCAGATGGCACGCGCGCTCGACGGCGGAGCCGCCTGACGCACCCCATTTCCGACGAGAAAGGCGCCGGTTCTTCGAGGATCGGCGCCTTTCGTCGAAAGCTCGTTCAGCGGATGCCGAGCACACCGACGCCCACGGTGAGGGGCTGGTTTTTCGAGATCTCCGAACCCGGCGGCTGGGCCTGCGTGATCACGGTGCCGACGAGATCGACATCGAGTGTCGCCTCACGCGTCTGCTGGAGCTGAGAGGCGTTGCCCGTCCAGCCGGCGCCGCGCAGAGCGGCGAGTGCATCCGACACCGACCGGTTGGTGACGACGGGCATCTCGATGCGGTCGCCGTTGGACACCCGCACCGTCACCGTCGACCCCTGTTCGGTGGAGGCGCCACCGGCCGGACTCGTCGACACGACGGTGCCCTCGGTCTCGCTGGAGTCGATGTTCTCGACGACGACCTCGAAACCGGCACCCTCGATGTTGTCGCTCGCCACCTCGACGGTCTGGCCCACGACGTTGGGGACGCGCACCAGTTCGGGGCCGGATCCCAAAGTGATGGTGATGGGGCTGTCGCGGTCGACGCTGGCTCCCGCACCGGGGCTCTGGTCGACGACGAGGTCCTCGTCGTCGGCATTCGACGGAGCACGTCCGACGTTCGGGTCGAGCCGGAGACCGGCGGCGGACAGCTCCTGGGCTGCGCGTTCCTGCGTCATGCCTTCGAGCCGCGGGATCTGCACCTGTTCCGGTCCTGTCGAGACCTCGAGGGTGACGGTCGAACCCTCCTCGGCCTGGCTCCCGGGCACGGGACGGGTGTTGATGACGTTGCCGTTCGCGACGACCGGATCGCTCTTCTGCTGGATCGAGACCCGGAAGCCGGCGTTCTGCAGCTGGCTCTCGGCGAGCTCGGCGGAGACGTTGCGGACGTCGGGCACCGTGACCTGGGCGGCCGTCGAACCGGGTCCGAGCGACCACAGGAAGACGCCGACGATACCGACCACGGCGAGCGCGGCGATGCCGAGCAGCACCTTTCTGAGAACTGAGCCGCCGCCGGAATCCTCGGCGGGTGCCCCGGCGGCACCGGCGGCCGCGACGCGGCCGTGCCGCCCCGTGTTGTTGTCGACGGAGTCGATCAGCGTCGTGCGGTCCTCGTCGGTCATCACCATCGGCGCACTCGGACGCTGCCCGCTCAGCACGCGGATCAGGTCGCTGCGCATCTCCGCGGCCGACTGGTAGCGGTTCGCGGGGTTCTTCGCCATCGCCTTGAGGATCACCGAGTCGAGCTCGGGCGGCACCGACGAATTCACCGATGACGGCAGCGGCGGATCCTCCCGCACGTGCTGGTAGGCCACCGCGACGGGCGAGTCGCCTTTGAAGGGGGGCTCGCCGGTGAGGATCTCGAACAGGACGCAGCCCACCGAGTACACGTCGGACCGGGCGTCGACCTGTTCACCGCGCGCCTGCTCCGGGGAGAGGTACTGTGCGGTGCCGATCACCGCGGCGGTCTGCGTCATCGGGCTCGCGGCGTCGGAGATGGCCCGGGCGATGCCGAAGTCCATGACCTTCACCGCGCCGGCCTTGTTGATCATGACGTTGGCCGGCTTCACGTCGCGGTGCACGATCATGTTGCGGTGGCTGAAGTCCAGGGCCGCGCACACGTCGGCGATGATCTCCATCGCCCGCTTGGGGGTCATCGGCCCGTCGGCGCGCACGATGTCGCGCAGCGTGTCGCCCTCGACGTACTCCATGACGATGTACGGGAGCGGCCCGGCCTCGGTCTCGGCCTCACCGGTGTCGTAGACGGCGACGATCGCCGGATGGTTCAGCGCAGCGGCATTCTGCGCTTCGCGCCGAAAGCGCAGGTAGAACGTGGGGTCGCGTGCGAGGTCGGCGCGCAACACCTTGATGGCCACATCCCGGCCGAGCCGCAGATCCCGCGCGAGGTGCACCTCGGACATACCGCCGAAGCCGAGGATCTCACCCAGCTCGTAGCGGGAGGAGAGCTTGCGGGGTGTGGTCATGACGTTCCTTGGTTGTTCGTACCGTTGCTGGTTTCGGATGAATTGTCGTCCCCTCCACCGGCGGCCTCGGGGTCGGTCTCGTCGTCGCCGTTACCCTCCGCGCCGCCCGTGCCGCCGTCGCCGCCACCCGTGTCCTCCGCTGTGGTGGTGGTCGTCGTCGTGGTCGGGGCGGTCGTGGTGGTGGGCGGTTGCGTCGTGGTCGGCTCGGTCGTCGGCTCCACCGTGGTCGTCGGCGGCTGCGTGGTCGTCGTGGTCGGAGGAGGCGTGAAGGTCTCCGTCTCGACGGGCGGCGGCAGCGGCACGAACGTCGTCGTGGTGGTCAGCGGCGGACGGGTCGTCGTGGTGGTCGCGCGGGTCGTGGTGAGTTGCGTCGTCGGAGACGGAGCGCGCGGGGTCTCCTCGTCGTCGCCACCCAACAGCACGATTCCCAGCGTCACGAGGGCGAGCACCACTGCCGCACCTGCGGCCCAGGCCAGCGCTGTGGGACTCGGGGACCGTCGTCCGTCATCGTCGGCGGGCACTCCCGTAGTCGGCGGACCTGCCACCGGCGGACGGCCGGCGGTCGGCGGCTGAGCCGAGCGGGGAACCGACGAATAGGCCGTCTGGTCGTACTGCGTCGGGTGCAGGGCACGGGTCGAAGAAGTGTGGGCCGTCGTCCCGGGCACGCCGGGCGGAAGCACGCGGTTGGCGCCGGTCACCGGCGGCACGTTGCCGGGCGGGGGCACGGGCCGTCCGGACCGCACCGCAGCGACGGCGTTGGCGAATTCGCCACCGTTCGAATAGCGGTAGGCCGGGTCCTTCGACATCGCGATCTCGATGAGTTCGCGCACCTCGGGCGGAAGATCCGTCGGCAGCGGCGCCGGGGTCTCCTGGACATGCTTCATCGCGACGGTCACGACGCTGTCGCCGAGGAACGGACGGCGTCCCGACAGCACCTCGTAGCCGACGACGGCCAGCGAGTACACGTCGCTCGCGGACGTCGCCTCCTGACCCAGTGCCTGCTCGGGAGCGATGTACTGTGCGGTGCCCATCACCATGCCGGTGCGGGTGACCGGGGAGGCGTCGACTGCCTTCGCGATACCGAAGTCGGTGATCTTCACCTGGCCCGTCGGGGTGATGAGGATGTTGCCGGGCTTGACGTCGCGGTGCACCACGCCGGCGTTGTGGGCCGCCTGCAGGGCGCGTCCGGTCTGCTCGAGCATGTCGAGCGCGTGCGGCAGCGACAGGCGTCCGAGCCGCGACAGGACGGCGTTGAGCGGTTCGCCGTGTACGAGTTCCATCACGAGATAGGCGATGGACTGGCCCTCGGCGTCGGTGGTCTCGCCGTAGTCGAACACCCCGGCGATGCCGGGATGGTTGAGCTGGGCGGTGGTGCGGGCCTCGAAACGGAACCGGGCGAGGAAGTCCTCGTCGCCGGACAACTCGGCCTTGAGGACCTTCACCGCGACCCGCCGGTCGAGCCGGGTGTCGAGTCCTTCCCACACCTGACCCATTCCGCCGGTCGCGATGAGTCGCTGGAGACGGTAACGGTCGGCGATCATGGCGCCGCTGCTCAGAGCCATGTCAGCCTCCCTGTAATCCGGCCGAGATGACGGCCCGTCCGATCGGGGCGGCCACCGAACCGCCGGTCGCGGCGAGTGCTCGGTCGCCGCCGTCCTCCACGATCACCGCGACGGCGATGCGGGGTTGTTGTGCAGGTGCGAATGCGATGTACCAGGTGTGCGGCGGGGTGTTCCGCGGATCGTTGCCGTGTTCCGCGGTGCCCGTCTTCGACGCGATCTGCACACCCTGGATGGCACCGCCACCGCCGGCGTTGTTCTCGGCACCGATCATCAGGTCGGTGAGGGTCGCCGAGACCTCCGGCGAGATCGCCTGGCCCAGCGATTCGGGCTTGGTCTCCTCGAGCACCGTCAGGTCGGGCCCCTGCCGACGGTCGACGAGATACGGCTTCATGCGCACCCCGCCGTTGGCGATGGTCGCGGCGATCGACGCGTTCTGCAACGGAGTGAGGGCCACATCCCGCTGGCCGATGCTCGACTGGCCGAGTGCCGCGCCGTCCGGGATGGGGCCGACGGTGCTCGCCGCGACGGGCAGCGGGACGTCGAGGGTCTCGCCGATGCCGAGCTTCTCCGCCTGCGAGACCAGGGCCTCGCGTCCGTCGTCGATGCCCATCTCGACGAAGGCCGTGTTGCACGACCGCGCGAACGCCTCCCGCAGCGTCACCGTCGATGCGTCGCCGCACGCGGCCCCGCCGTAGTTCTCGAGGGTCGTCGCGGTGTCGGGCAGGGTGATCTGCGGCGCTGCGGTGAACTGCGTGTCGGGGGTGACGCCGTTCTCGAGCGCGGCCGCCGTCACGACGACCTTGAAGGTCGAGCCCGGAGGATAGGTCTGGGAGATCGCGCGGTTGAGCATCGGCTTCTCGGGATCGGCGTTGAGCTCGTCCCAGGCCTGCGAGGTCGCGGCGCCGTCGTGTCCCGACAACCGGTTGGGGTCGTAACTCGGCGTGCTCACCATCCCGAGGATCCTGCCGGTGCTCGGTTCGATCGCGACCACCGAGCCCGTGTAACCCTTCGAGGTCAGCTCGTCGTAGGCCACCTGCTGAACGACCGGATCGATCGTGGACACGACGTTTCCGCCGCGTGGGTTGCGGCCCGACACCAGGTCGAACAGTCGACGTCCGAACAGCAGGTTGTCGGAACCGTTGAGCAGCGAATCCTCGGACCGTTCGAGTCCGGTGCTGCCGTATTGCATCGAGTAGAAGCCGGTCACCGGCGCGTAGGCCAGCGGGCTCATCGGCTGGGTCGGCGGCGCCGGGTATTCGCGCAGGTACTTGTAGCGGCTGTCGGTGGGCACCGACACCGCGAGAGCCTGACCGGCCGCGACGATCTGTCCGCGCTGACGGGAGTACTCGTCGATCAGCACACGCGAGTTGCGCGGATCGGTACGGAGATCGTCGGCCTTGATGACCTGCACGTAGGTGGCGTTTGCGAGCAGCGCGACGACCATGAACATCACGGCCATCGCGACCTTGCGGAGCGGACCGTTCATTCGCGCCCCATCATTTCCGTCTTGGCCTCGGCGATCGGCGTGGGCGCCTTCTTACGGGGGATCGCGGGTTGGCGGGCAGCGTGCGAGATCTTCATCAACAGAGCCAGGAGCAGATAGTTTGCGAGCAGCGACGAACCACCGTAGGACACGAACGGTGTGGTCAGGCCGGTCAGGGGGATCAACTTCGTGACACCGCCGACCACCACGAACAGCTGGACGGCGAGGGTGAACGACAGGCCGGCGGCGAGCAGCTTGCCGAAGCTGTCGCGCACCGCCAGCGCCGTGCGCATGCCGCGGACGACGAGGATCAGGAACAACAGCAGGATGGCGGCCAGGCCGATCAGGCCGAGTTCCTCACCGATCGCGGCGACGATGAAGTCGGTCTTCGCGAACGGCACCTGCCCCGGCCGTCCGCTGCCCAGACCGGTGCCGGCGACTCCGCCGGTCGCGAGACCGAACAGCGACTGGGAGATCTGGTAGCCGGTGTTGTTGTAGTCGGCGAGCGGATCGAGCCAGGTCTCCACGCGCACCCGCACGTGACCGAACATCTGGTACGCCGCGTAGAAGCCGACGGCGAGCAACGAGAATCCGATGATCAGCCAGCCGACACGTTCGGTCGCGATGTAGAGCATCACCAGCACGGTGGTGAACAGCAGCAGCGACGTGCCGAGGTCCTTCTCGAAGACCATCACACCGATCGAGATGATCCAGGCCGCCAGGATCGGGCCGAGATCGCGGGCGCGGGGGAAGTCCATCCCCAGGAAGTGCTTGCCTGCGGTGGTGAACAGGTCGCGCTTCGCCACGAGGACCGATGCGAAGAAGATGATCAGCAGGATCTTCGCGAACTCGCCGGGCTGGATGCTGAAACCGGGCAGCCGGATCCAGATCTTGGCGCCGTTGACCTCGGAGAACCTGCTCGGCAGCAGGGCCGGGATCGCGAGTGCGATCAGGCCGATGAGACCGAGCGTGTAGCTGAACCGCGCGAGCAGACGGTAGTCGTGCAGGAACACGAGCACGACGATGAACAGCGCGATGCCGAGCGCCGTCCACAGCACCTGCTGCGTCGCATCGGGCGACGGCGGCGGCAGGCCCATGTAACGGGCGTTCTCCTGATCGGACAGGTCGAGCCGGTGGATGAGCACGAGTCCGAGACCGTTGAGCAGCGCGACGATCGGCAACAGCAGGGGATCGGCGTACTTCGCGAAGCGCCGGACCGCGAGGTGCGCGGCGAGGAACAGCGCAGCGAAGGTCACCCCGTACTTGAGCAGGTCGAGGGTCAGCGCCTGCTCCATCGAGACCTCGACGAGCATGAGCGACACCGTCGTGACACCGATGGCCGCGACGATCAGGGCCAGTTCGGTGTTGCGCCGGGTCGACTGGACGGGCGCCGGGGCGAAACCTCCCGGAGGGCTCGGGAAGTCCCCCACACCATGGGACACCGACATCAGGCGCCCACCCTGCAGTTCTGACCGGGGATCTGGGGCGCGGGCTCGGGAGCCGGCTCCGTGTTCGGAGCGGGTTCGCCGGGAGTCGGCTCGCCGGGAAGCAGTTCGCCGGGCTGGGAGGCCGGTGCCGGTTGGCCCGGCTGCGGCTCACCGGACGCCGGCGGCTGCACCGTGGGTGTCTCGGTGGGCGGGGTGCCGTTCGGTCCGGGAGCCGGCGCCGGCTCGCCCGGCCCGGGGGCCGGTGCGGGAGTGGGCTCGGGTTCCTCCGGGGTGCACACCGGCAGCAGGTCCAGTTCGGCGAGCCGCTGCATCTGCTCGCGGGTGTCGTCGAGCGACCCCGACGGAAGACCGGCACGGACCTGTTCGCGGGCGGCAGGCCACAGATCGTCGACGAGCATCACCCGGCACGACGCGCTGGCGGGGTCGACGAGCGTGAGGTCGCCCTCGTCGGTGATGCACCCGACGCGCGCGGCCTCCTGCAGCGAGTAGCCGAAGACGTCGCCGGGGATGCCGCGCAGCACGGTCACGCGACCGTCGTCGGCGCTGACGTAGTAGTTGTTGCGGATCAGCTGGCGGCCGACGAACAGACCACCGACCAGCACCGCGATGATCACGACGGCGGCGACCGGCCACCACAGGCGGCTGCGCTTCTTCTTCGGCGCCGGCTCCGGGGCCTTGTTGATGACCCGCTTCGGGGTGGCGCGCGGTGGCCGCATCGCGGCGGCGCGACCCGCTGCGGTGTTCGGCGGGGGAGTGTCCTCGTCGTCGTCCGCGGATGCCGCTCCGGCGACGATGGGATGCGACTGGCCGTAGTCGAGATCGATCACGTCGGCGACGACCACGGTGACGTTGTCGGGGCCGCCGCTGCGCAGCGCCAGCTCGATGAGCCGGTCGGCGCACTCGTCGTGCGTGCCCTGCCGCATGGTGTCGGCGATCGTCTCGTCGCTGACGACGTCGGACAGACCGTCGGAGCACACCAGATAGCGGTCGCCGGCGCGGGCCTCGCGCACGGTGAGGGTCGGTTCGACCTCGCTGCCCGTCAGGGCGCGCATGATCAACGACCGCTGCGGGTGCGTGTGCGCCTGCTCGGGGGTGATGCGGCCCTCGTCCACGAGCGACTGCACGAAGGTGTCGTCGCGGGTGATCTGGGTGAGCTGGTCGTCGCGCAGCAGATAGGCGCGGGAATCGCCGATGTGGGCGAGTCCGAGTTTGCTGCCTGCGAACAGGATGGCCGTGAGCGTCGTGCCCATGCCGTCGAGCTCGGGTTCTTCCTCGACCTGGTCGGCGATGGAGGCGTTGCCTTCGCGGACGGCCGCGGCGAGCTTACCGAGGAGGTCGCCGCCCGGCTCGTCGTCGTCGAGGTGGGCGAGCGCCGCGATCATCAGCTGTGAGGCGACCTCACCGGCCGCGTGGCCGCCCATGCCGTCGGCGAGGGCGAGCAGGCGGGCACCGGCGTAGACGGAGTCCTCGTTGTTGGAGCGCACGAGGCCGCGATCGCTGCGGGCGGCATATCGGAGTACGAGGGTCACGGGCGGAGCTCGATCACGGTCTTGCCCACCCGGACCGGGGTTCCGAGCGGGACACGGACAGCGGTGGTGACCTTCGCGCGGTCGAGATACGTGCCGTTCGTCGACCCCAGGTCTTCGACGTACCAGTCGGAACCTCGTGGCGACAGGCGTGCGTGGCGCGTGGATGCGTAGTCGTCGGTCAGCACGAGTGTGGAGTCGTCGGCACGGCCGATGAGAACCGGCTGGGTGCCGAGCGTGATCCTCGTGCCGGCCAGCGCGCCCTGCGTGACCACCAGGTACTTGGCGGTCTTGTTACGGCTCAGCGTCGGCAGCACCGACTGCTTGGGCGAGTAACGCGGGAGCGGTCGCGCGGCACCGGCGTAGATGTCGGACCGGAGCGTGCGCAACACCGCCCATACGAACAACCACAGCAGGAGGAGGAATCCCGCTCGGGTCAGCTGCAGAATCAGCCCCTGCACGGTGCATCCTCCTTCGGGGTAGTCGACCGGTCGTATTCCAGGTCGTGCGGTCACTCACAATACGGACACCGGACGACTCCATGCAGCGTCCGACGCGCTGTCACACGCGTCGGACGGTATGAACGGGTCCGGTAGGTCCTTCGATACCGGCTGATCAGAGGATGCGCACGAGGATTTCGGAGTGCCCGGCGCGAATCACGTCACCATCGGCGAGCTGCCAGTCCTGCACCGAGGCGCCGTTGACCGTCGTGCCGTTCGTCGACCCGAGATCGGAGAGCATCGCGACCTGGCCGTCCCAGCGGATGTCGATGTGGCGACGCGAGACGCCGGTGTCGGGCAAGCGGAACTGTGCGTCCTGGCCGCGGCCGATGATGTTGCTGCCCTCGCGGAGCTGGTAGTAGCGGCCGCTGCCGTCCTCGAGCTGGAGCGTCGCGGTCAGCACCCGGCCGGCGGCGGGGGACTGGTAGCCGGCCTGCTGGTAACCCTGGTCGTAGCCGGGGGCCGCGGCGGCGTAGCCCTGGTCGTAACCGCCCTGCTGCTGGTCGTAACCCGGCTGTGCGTAGCTCTGCTGGCCGTAGGCCTGCTGGTCGTAGCCGCCCTGCTGGTAGCCCTGGTCCTGGTAGGCCTGGTCGTAACCGGGCTGTGCGTAACCCTGCTGGCCGTACGCCTGCTGGTCGTACCCGCCCTGCTGCGGGTAGTCCTGGCCGTACGCCTGCGGCTGGGCGCCTCGAGCGCCGTAGGCCTGCTGGTCGTAGCCACCCTGCTGGTCGTAACCGCCCTGCTGGTAGTCCTGCTCGCTGTAGGCCTGGCCGTACGCCTGCTGGTCGTAACCGCCCTGCTGGTCGTAACCGCCCTGCTGGTCGTAACCGCCGGGAGCCTGGTCGTAGCCGGCGTTGCCGTAGCCCTGGTTGTAGCGCTGCTCCTGGCCGACGTGCGCGTGACCGTTGCGTGCGTACTGCGGTTCCGCCTCGGCGGGGTCACGGCTGGGGTCGTAGCCGGGGTTCTGCGTCATTGGGCCAGCTCCTGGTTCAGAGGTCACGGGTGGGCGGTTCTGCGGGTTCCGCGGTGACGGAGCACGCGTCGCTGAGCGCCCCGCATCGGGATCTACCGAGCCGCGAGTCCGGAACTGCCCGGTGTGCAGTGCCGACGACGACTCGAAGACGACTTGGATCTCACCGTATGTCTGCCATCCCTGTTCTCGGATGAAGTCCTCAAGGTGACGGGAGAATGCCTTCACAGTCAAGTCCCGATCCGCTGCGAGGGCGTCGTGATCGGTTTCGCTGATCGTGATGACGTAGTGATTGGGGGCGAGCATGTGGCCCCGATCGAGCTGTCGGACGCCGTCCGTTGCCTCCTGCTGCAGCGCCGCCTCGACTTCCTGGGGCACGACGCCGCCGCCGAACACGCGGGCGAAAGCGTCGCCGATCGCGGCCTGGAGTTTGCGCTCGAAGCGCTGGGCGATGCCCATGGCGACCCCCTTTCCGTACTCAGCGTGTCGCAATGCAGATCTCGTCACTGCATGGTATCCACTTTTCCCCGGATTCGACCCTGCGGTATGCGGCACGTCTCGCCCGGATGTGCTCGGCGATCGAGCCGGAAGTGTTCGCGGCCCTCTGACCAGGCGAATAGTTGTTCGGCTCCGGTGTGTGTTACTGTTTTCGGCGTTGCTCGGGCGAGTGGCGGAATGGCAGACGCGCTGGCTTCAGGTGCCAGTGTCCTTCGGGACGTGGGGGTTCAAGTCCCCCTTCGCCCACAGTGTGCAGTTCCACGAACTGCGACGGACGAGGTCACGAACTCTTCGGAGATCGTGACCTCGTTTTCGTTTGTCCGGCCCCGATCCGATGCCCTTTTCGGCCGTGCTTTAATGGGGCGGTGATGGCCCGGTGACTCCCAACACGGCAGATATCGGCGCGATCCTCATCAGCTCGCGCTCCCTGGACGAGTACCGGTCGATGTTCGACCTCTCCGACGACGATCTGTCGCGGAGGATCCTGGACTGCCCGGCCGGCGCGGCGGGCTTCACCGCCGTGGTGAACCGCCTCGGTGGTGACGTGACGGCCTGCGACACGGCCTACTCCGACTCCGACGCTGAGCACCTCACCGTCGTTGCCGCTGCTGAGGCCGAGCGCGGGAACCGGTACATCCGGGACCACGCCGAGAACTACGACTGGACGTTCTTCGCCGACCCCGACGAACACGCACGGGTGCGGCGGCAGGCGGTCCGGGATTTCGCCGAGGACATCCGTCGGCATCCGCACCGATATGTCGCCGGGTGGTTGCCCTCCCTGCCGTTCCCCGATGCGGCATTCGATCTCGTGCTCAGTTCGCACCTGCTGTTCAGCTACGCCGACCGACTCGACCGCACCTTCCACCTCGACGCGATCCGGGAACTGATGCGTGTCGCCCGGGACGAACTGCGCATCTTCCCGCTCGTGGAGTCCGGAACCTCGGTCCTCTGCCCCTACCTGGACGAACTGCTCACCGATCTCCGGGAACACGGCATCGACGGTGAGGTCGTGGAGGTCGACTACCGATTCCAGAAGGGCGCCCACCACATGCTGGTGTGCCGCCGCACCGGGTTTCCCTGAGCGAAAGGAAGGGCGCAGGGTGGCCGCGCCCTTCCCGATCCGGCTACTCGCTCGACCAACTCCGCGGTACCGGCACTCCGGTGGGTACTCGTGTCCGTCGATTGCCGTGCGCGCCGGCGAGTTGCGGTCCGGTGAGATACAGCGCGAGACCGGCGCACAATGGGAGATGGGGGTAGGAGGTCGTCATGCGTGCTCTGAGTGGCCTACTGAATGTCGTGCTCGGACTTCTCACCGCCCTGCTCGGCACCGTTCTGGGGATCGTCGCCGCCGTGGTGATGCTCCTGGGTGCGGTGTTGTGCGTGACGATCCTGCTGATCCCACTGGGTATCCCTGTCATCCGGCTCTCCCGCCGGCTGTTCACCCTCGCCGGGAAGATGATGCACGTGCCGTGACGTCCCGCGACGAATCGGCTACGAGGCGCTCGATCGCCTCGTGAGGCGCTCGGGCATGTCGTCCACCGGCTACGGAACCTCTTCGGAGCGGCCCCGCATTTTCGAGGGATGCTGGGCACTCTTGCAGCCATCACGATGTCATGCGCCTCTACCTGCGCAAATAGCCTGCGCAGTCTGTTGGTTGCCGTGCATACCATAGGGGGGTATGGTATCTGGCAGGACGACCGACGCGACAAGGACGATTCCGATGCCGAATACCCCGAGCGAGACCGTGCACACCGATGCCGTCGCACACGACGACGCGCATCAGCACAGCTATATCGCCAACAACACCAAGGCCGACTACCTCAAGCGACTGCGTCGCATCGAGGGGCAGGCCCGCGGCCTGCAGCGGATGGTCGAGGAAGAGAAGTACTGCATCGACATCCTCACGCAGATCGCGGCGATGAAGAAGGCCCTCGAGGCCGTCGCGCTCGGTCTGCTCGACGAGCACATGGCGCACTGCGTGGCCGGTGCCGTGCGCGCCGGCGGCGACGAGGCCGACCTCAAGTTGAAGGAAGCCGGCGACGCCATCGCGCGACTCGTCCGTTCCTGATCGTCCAGACCCGTATCCGAGGAGTTCCCATGAGCCGGACCAGCACCTACACCGTCACCGGCATGACCTGCGAGCACTGCGTCGCGTCGGTCACCGAAGAGGTCCAGGAGATCCCGGGCGTCGAGAACGTCGCGGTCGATCTGGCCACCGGTGCCGTCACCGTCACGAGCGCCGAGTCCCTCGACGATGCCGCCGTCGCGGCCGCCGTCGAGGAGGCCGGCTACAGCCTCGCATGAACACCCCGGCCAAGCTCACCGGCTTCGTCACCGCCGTAGCCGCTGTCTTCGGTATCGCGTTGCTCGTCGGCGCGGCCGTCGGCCCGGTGGAAGAGCAGACCGAGGATCCGACCGCGAGCGCCCACGACGCCGGTCACGGTAATGGCACCGTCACCGGCAGCGCCGCCGAAACACCTGCTGTGGAGGAGATCCCGGGAGGTCTGATGACGTACCGGAACGGTTATGCCCTCGCACTCGCCGAGACCGACCTCGAGTCGGGCGAGGACAGGAACCTGACATTCGCGATCAACGGTCCCGGCGGCGCGCCGGTGACCGACTTCGACGTCACCCACGACAAAGAGCTGCACCTGATCGCCGTGCGTCGCGACTTCACCGGATTCCAGCACGTCCATCCCGTGCTCGACGAGAACACCGGCATCTGGTCCGTCGACGTCGACCTCACGCCCGGCACGTGGCGGGTCTTCACCGACTTCACACCCACCGGGGGAGAGCCGCTCACGTTGGGCACCGACCTCGCGGTGGCAGGCGAATTCGTTCCTGCCGCACCGCAGGCCGACAACCGCACCGCAACCGTCGACGACTACGAGGTCACCCTCGACGGCGACCTGTCGTCGGGCAGCGACGCGATGCTCACCCTCACGGTGAGCAAGGACGGACGGCCGCTCACCGACCTGCAGCCCTATCTCGGTGCCTACGGACACCTGGTGGCACTGCGCGGCGGCGACCTCGCCTATCTGCACGTCCACCCGGACGGGACACCCGGCGACGGCACCACACGACCCGGTCCCGAGGTCGTCTTCCACACCTCCGTCCCGAGTGCCGGCACCTATCACCTCTATCTCGACTTCCAGCACGACGGAGTGGTTCGCACCGCGGCCTTCACCCTCACCGCCGGAGGCACCGGCGAGGTGCAGCCGGGGTCCGGCGCACACGGTGACCCCAGCCATTCCGGCCGCTGACGGCCCATTCTTCCGAGGAGACGCACATGACCACGCAGAGTCAGCCGGTCGCCGCCGAATCGATCGAGCTCGCCATCACCGGCATGACCTGCGCATCCTGCGCCAATCGCATCGAGCGCAAGCTCAACAAGCTCGACGGCGTCACCGCGACCGTCAACTACGCCACGGAGAAGGCGAAGGTCAGCTACCCCGACGACGTGACACCCGAGGATCTCGTCACGGTCGTCGAACAGGCCGGCTACGGCGCCGCACTGCCGCCGCCGTCCGCGCAGGCGACCGGCCGGACCGGTGACGTGCCCGAATCCGATCCCGTTGCGCCGCTTCGTCACAGGCTCGTCGTTTCGGCGATCCTGACGGTGCCGGTGATCGCGATGGCGATGATCCCGGCCCTGCAGTTCACCAACTGGCAGTGGCTCTCGCTCACCCTCGCCGCACCGGTGGTGGTGTGGGGTGCCTGGCCCTTCCATCGGGCGGCGTGGATCAACCTGCGTCATGGCACGTCCACCATGGACACGCTCGTGTCGCTGGGAACCCTTGCCGCCCTAGGGTGGTCGGTCTACGCCCTGTTCTGGGGAACGGCGGGTGAACCGGGGATGGTCCACCCGTTCGAATTCACCATCGCGCGGGGCGACGGCAGCGGCAACATCTATCTCGAGGCCGCGGCCGGTGTCACGACGTTCATCCTCGCCGGGCGCTACTTCGAGCAACGGTCGAAGCGACGTGCCGGCGCCGCCCTGCGTGCCCTGCTCGAACTCGGAGCCAAGGACGTCGCGGTCCTCGGACCGGACGGGACCACCGAGACCCGAATTCCGTTGGAGCAGTTGGCGGTCGGAGATCTATTCGTCGTGCGCCCGGGCGAGAAGATCGCCACCGACGGTGTGATCGAACGGGGCACGTCGGCGGTCGACGCGTCGATGCTGACCGGTGAATCGGTTCCCGTCGAGGTCGGTGTGGGCGACAGTGTCGTCGGCGGAACGGTCGACGTCGGTGGACGACTTGTGGTGCGCGCGACCCGCGTGGGCTCCGACACCCAGCTCGCGCAGATGGCGAAGCTGGTGGAGGACGCCCAGAACGGCAAGGCTCAGGTGCAGCGTCTGGCCGACCGGATCTCCGGCATCTTCGTGCCGATCGTCCTGCTGATCGCGGCCGGCACCCTCGGTTTCTGGCTCGGCACCGGCAACGGGCCCGCGGCGGCCTTCACCGCGGCGGTCGCCGTGCTGATCATCGCCTGCCCCTGCGCCCTCGGCCTGGCCACCCCGACCGCGCTGATGGTCGGTACCGGTCGCGGCGCTCAGCTCGGCATCCTCATCAAGGGACCCGAGGTCCTCGAGTCGACCCGTTCGGTCGACACCGTGGTCCTCGACAAGACCGGTACGGTCACCACCGGCCGGATGACCCTGCGCGAGGTCGTCGCCGACGACGGTGAGAACGCCGACGAGGTGCTGCGGTACGCCGGGGCACTCGAGTCGGCGTCGGAACACCCGATCGCACGTGCCGTCAGCGATGCGGCGGCGGACAGGTTCGGCGGTCTGCCCGAGGTCGAGGACTTCACGAACGTCGAGGGTCTCGGCGTTCAGGGAGTGCTCGTCGACGGCGACACGAGCCGCGCCGTGCTGGTGGGACGCCCGAAGTTGCTGGCCGACTGGTCGCAGCATCTCTCCGAGAAGTTGCAGCAGGCGTTCGAGCAGGCCCAGAAGTCCGGTGGCACGGCCATCGCCGTCGGCTGGGACGGTAAGGCGCGCGGCATCGTGGTCGTGGCGGACGCGGTCAAGCCGACCTCTACGAAGGCCGTCGCCGAACTGCGGGAACTCGGTCTGCGTCCGATCCTGCTCACCGGTGACAACGCCGCCGTCGCGCACACCGTGGCGGCCGAGGTCGGCATCGACGAGGCCGACGTGATCGCCGACGTGCTGCCCACCGACAAGGTCGATGTGGTCGAGCGACTCCAGCGCGAGGGTGCGGTGGTCGCGATGGTCGGCGACGGTGTCAACGACGCCGCGGCGCTCGCCCGGGCCGACCTGGGTCTGGCGATGGGCACGGGCACCGACGTGGCGATCGAGGCGAGCGATCTGACGTTGGTCCGCGGCGACCTGATGGTCGCGGTCGACGCCATCCGGTTGTCGCGCCGCACGCTGACGACGATCAAGGGCAACCTGTTCTGGGCGTTCGCGTACAACGTCGCGGCACTGCCGCTGGCGGCCGCGGGCCTGCTCAACCCGATGCTCGCCGGTGCGGCGATGGCGTTCTCGTCGGTGTTCGTGGTCTCCAACAGCCTGCGACTGCGACGGTTCCGCGCACACGCGGCCTGACCGCTTTCGGCTGCAGCGAGGAGGACGGCCTGTCAGGATCGGATCCATGACACAGCCGTCCTCCTTCCGTGCCCTGGTCGTCGACGACACCGACGACGACCAGGTGGCACAGTTCCGCGAACTGACCGACACCGACCTTCCCGACCACGACGTCCTCGTCGAGGTCGAGTACTCCTCGCTGAACTACAAGGACGGTCTCGTGATCGCGGGACCGCAGAAGATGGCGCGACGTACCCCGCTGGTCGCCGGAGCCGATCTCGCCGGGACCGTCCTCGAGAGCAGCAACCCCGACTGGAAGCCGGGCGACCGCGTCGTCGTCAACGGCTGGGGTCTGTCCGAGACGCAATCGGGCGGGTACACCCGGCGCCAGCGTGTGAAGCCCGAATGGCTCGTCCGCATCCCTGACGCCTTCTCCACCCGCGACGCCATGGCCATCGGCACCGCCGGCTACACGTCCGCCCTGTGCCTCGACGCGCTCGAGCGGTACGGGATCGCATCGGACGCGGAACTGCTCGTCACCGGCGCGGCCGGTGGCGTCGGGTCGATCGCCGTCGCCCTCGCCGCTGCCGCGGGACACACGGTCGTCGCCGCGACCGGCCGTCCCGAGACCCACGACTTCCTGAGCGAACTCGGTGCGTCGTCGTTCGTCGACCGCGCCGAACTGCAGGGCAAGGGCCGGCCCCTGGGCAAGGAACGCTGGGATGCCGCGGTGGACGCGGTGGGCGGTTCGACGCTCGTGAACGTGCTGTCGCAGATTCGCTACGGCGGTGCCGTCGCCGCGTGCGGTCTCACGGAGTCGCCGTCGATGCCTGATGCCACGGTGATGCCGCACATCCTGCGCGGCGTCGCCTTGCTGGGCGTCGACTCGGTGATGGCGCCGGCTCCGCTGCGCCGGTCGGCGTGGGATCGTCTCGCCCGCGATCTGCCTGCGAGCGCCCTGGATTCGCTGTCGCGGGTCGAACCGCTCTCGGACGTCCCGCGACTAGCCGAGGAGATCCTCGCGGGCAAGGTGCGCGGCCGGGTGGTCGTCGACGTCACCGCCTGAGAACGGTTCCGGAGAACGACCGGTGGGCAGCCACTTCGACAAGTGACTGCCCACCGGGCCGAGACGGACGGACGCTACGAGGACGCGTGGACCTCGCGCTCGTTGGGCACGCAATGCGTCATCTGTAATCCGGTCACATCACGGGGACCGTTCTTGCCGAGATTCGCTGCGCGTTGCAGTTCGTCCTCGTCGAGGGTCTGGCTCTGCAACGGAGGTAGATCCCGTACGTCGTCGGCACTGATACCGAGTCCGTCGCCGACGCGTTGTCCGAGCTCGTCGTCGCACATGAAGAAGTGCCACACCATCCGCTCCTGCACGTCGCGGACGGCCTGCCCGATACCGTCGACGAGGTTCTTCACCAGGTCGTCCTTCTCCCACTGTTCCATGAGCTGGTAGCGCTGACCGGCCTGCTCGTAGTCGTTGGTACGCGGAATACGTTTGCGCGTGAGACGACCCCGGATCTCCGGCCCCTGATCGTCGTGGGTCGGGAACTCGGCCTCGCGCAGACCGCCGGTGATGGACGGTTCGTAGTTCACGTGCGGGTTGTCGCCGACATCGTCGACGCCGTATGCCATCGGTCCGCCCTGCTGATTGGTGGCCACGTGGGCGTTCTTCGCCGAGTTGACCGGAAGTTGCAGGTAGTTGGGACCCACCCGGTAACGCTGCGTGTCGGAATAGGAGAACGTGCGTCCCACGAGCATCTTGTCGTCGGAGAAGTCGAGTCCGTCGACGAGGACGCCGGTGCCGAAGGAGATCTGTTCGTTCTCGAGGAAGTGATTCTCGACGTTGCGGTCGATCACCATCCTGCCGACCGGCATGGCGGGGAATTCGTTCTCCGGCCAGACCTTCGTGTCGTCCAGGGGGTCGAAGTTCAACTCCGGATGGTCGTCGTCGCTCATCATCTGTACGCGCAGTTCCCATTCGGGATGGTCACCGCGCTCGATGGCCTCGTACATGTCCTTGCTGGCATGCCCGAGATCGTGCGCCTGAATGGCCGCCGCGTCGTCCTCGGTCAGGCTCTTGACACCGATCTTCGGAATCCAATGGTATTTCACGAGGTGTGTCACGCCCTCGGCGTTGACCCACTTGTAGGTGTTGACCCCGAAGCCCTGCTGAGTCCGGTAGTTGGCCGGAATGCCCCGGGGACTGAACAGATTCACCAGCATGTGCATTGCTTCGGGGGTCTGCGACATGAAGTCGAAGATGCGTGCGGGTTCCTGCCGGAAAGTGACGGGGTCGGGCTTCAGCGAATGGATGACGTCGGGGAACTTGATCGCGTCGCGAATGAAGAAGACCGCGAGGTTGTTTCCGACAAGATCCCAGTTACCGTCCTCGGTGTAGAACTTGACCGCGAAACCTCGCGGATCGCGGGCGGTTTCCGACGAGTCGCGTCCACCGATGACCGTGGAGAGCCGGATGGCGACGTCGGTCCGCTTCCCCGGCTCGGCGAAGAGTTTCGCGCGCGTGTAGTTCGTGATGGGTTCATCGCCCCATTTCCCGGTGGCTTCGAAATATCCGTAGGCGACGAAACCGCGCGCGTGCACCACTCTTTCCGGAATGCGTTCTCGATCGAAATGGCTGATCTTTTCGAGGAACTGATAGTTCTCCAGCGTCGCGGGTCCGCGTGGGCCCACCGTCCTCTGATTCTGGTTGTCGTATACGGGATGGCCCTGGCGGTTCGTCAACACACGTCGGTCGTCTCTCCGGGCCGGGCCCTGCGACGAAACATCGGTCACGGTGTTCTCCCCTCGGATGCAGTTGATGGGCTTTCTCGTAATCGAGCTGTCGACCGTCCTGTGCGGCGGCGACATCCTCTCACTATTACGTTCTTTCCGGGTTCTCGTCGGCCTTTCGCGAACAACAACCCGGATGCCCGACAACCGGCGCACCGTCTACACGATCAACTCGCGGTCTCCGCGTTCGGCAGTTGTTTCGGTGAGGCGGAGTCCGGATCGGTCCGCCGACCGAAGGCGAGCCAGAGCAGGAATCCGAATCCGGCCGTGACGTAGAGCGTGCCGAGCAGGTGCTGCCATGCGGCCCAGCCGAGTTCGAGATCGCCTCCCGTGGGGAACAGGTGGTGCGGGCCGATCAGGAAAACGAGCGCGACGCCGACGGCGATCGCAGTGAGTCTCTGGGCATCGGTTGCGCGCCACGCCGCTAGTGCGAGGGCCAGCAGTGCCGGCGCGACCCACACCCAGTGGTGCGACCACGACACCGGCGACGCCAGCAGCACGGCCGTCGCGTTCGCGAACAGGGCGAGCACGAGATCGCCCTGCTCGAGGGCACGGCGGATGGCCACCACCGCGACCAGCAGCATCACCGCGACGGCCAGCAGCCACAGCACGGAAGCCATGAGTTCGGGCGGCCCGAAGCGGGAGATCACGGCCTTGAAGGACTGGTTGGTGGCGAAGTACGCCGCGCCGATCCGGCCGGTGTCGGGCAGGGTGTCCAGCCAGTACTTCGCGGAGGTCGCGGGCATCACGGCGAATGCGAGGGCGGTGAACCCGAAGGTCGACGCGATGATGGTGGCACTGGTCCGCCGGTCGCGCCGCAGCAGGAACAGCAGCAGGAACGCGATGGGCGTGAGCTTGACGGCGGCGGCCAGTCCGATCAGCATTCCGCGCGGCCACTTCGGGGTCTTCACCAGGACGTCGAGGGCGACGAGCGCCATCAGGACGAGGTTGATCTGCCCGAATGAGATCGTCTCACGCACGGGTTCGAGCAACAGTGCTCCGGCGACCGCGACCGCGGTGACGATCCACGCCGTCCGCGCCTCGAAGTCCGGACGGAGCCGGTCCAGCACGACCCGTAGGGTGACGACGAGCGCGGCGACCGAGACGAGGGTGAAGACGATCTTGCCGAACGTCACGGGGATCAGCGCCAGGGGAGCGAAGAGCATCGCCGACAGCGGCGGGTAGGTGAACGGCAACGCGAAGTCATCGGTCACCGGAGGCATCTGTCCGTAGATGTCGGCGCCGTCGAGCAGGACCCGCGCGCCCATCCGGTAGACCAGGAAGTCGATGAGTTCGCTTCTGACGAGGATCGCGATGAGCACACCCGCGGAGACGAGCGACGCGATCACCGCGACGGCGGTACCGCGAGATCCGGTGAGGAACGGAGGCGTCGTCGAACCGGTCGGAGTCAGCCGTGATTGTCGCACCCGGCAACTTTAGTCAATTCCGATATTCGTTCCGGTCCGACGTGGGGAACGCCATACGGCCGAAATATCACGAATCGACAGGACGCAGCAGGTCGGGGTTGTTGTTCCGCGGCGAATTGACCGCTGTGCTCACCTCGTACGGTTCGAGGGTCGGTTCGGGAATCGAATTCAGCAGGGCGTCGACGTCGTCGCGGTTCTTCAGGTCGGGATCGAGCCACGGATCGACGAAGGTGTCGGGCAGGATCACCGGCGACCGTTCGTGGATGTGCCCGGCGGCGTCGGTCGCCGGACGGGTCAGCACGGTGCACGTCCACAACCAGCGGTCGGGATGGTCCTCCGGCAGCTCCGGGTCCGGCCACAGCTCGTAGAGCCCGGCCATCGAGATCGGCCCGTCCGCGTGCAGAAAGAACGGGATCTTCTTCCCGTCCTCACCCTTCATCCACTCGTAGTATCCGTCGGCCGGCAGCACGCACCGCCGCTTCGCCGCGGCCGCCTTGAAGGCCGGCTTCTGGGTGATGGTCTCGGACCGGGCGTTGATCATCCGCGACCCGATCTTCGGGTCCTTCGCCCAGAACGGCACGAGCCCCCACTTGATCTGCGAGGACACGATGCGGATCGGCTCGGCATCCGGGTCCTCGCGTGGCGCCCGCTCGAGCACGACGTTCACGCGCTGGGTGGGGGCGATGTTGTACGACGGGGGCAGTTCCTCACCCACTGCCTCGACGGCGTCGTAGGCCGCGAGCAGATCCCCACGGGTACTGGTGCTGGCATAGCGTCCACACACGATGCATCTCCCGTCGGCGACTCCGGAGCGACGATTCGATTCTCTCTCATCGATCGCTCCGGAGCGGATCGCTCGGACGGAGACGGAGCGGGGGGTCGCTCCATCGGAGACAGCGTGGATCGCTCAGACGGCGACCTCGACCCCCAGTGCCTCGAGCAGGGTGCGGCGGTACTCCGCGATCTCGACGACGTGATCGGCTCGCGGATGCGGCAGGTCGATGGTCAGTTCGACGGCGAACGAGCCGTGGTCGAGCACGAGCACGCGGTCGGCGAGAGCGATGGCCTCGTCCACGTCGTGGGTGACGAGCAGGACCGCGGGCCGGTGCTTGGCGCACAGTTCCTGCAGCAGTCCGTGCATCCTGATCTTCGTCAGTGCGTCGAGGGCACCGAACGGTTCGTCGGCGAGCAACAGTTCGGGTTCGCGCACGAGCGACCGCGCCAGCGACACCCGCTGCTGTTCACCCCCGGACAGCTCGGTGGGCCAGGCCTTCTCGCGTCCGGCGAGCCCGACCTCCGCCAGGGCCGTGCGGCCGCGCTCGGCGGCGTCGTCGCCGTCGAGGCCGAGGATCACGTTGTCGAGCACCCGCGCCCAGGGCAGCAGTCGCGAGTCCTGGAAGACCACCGCCCGCTTCTGCGGCACCTCGAGGGTGCCAGAACCGGGCACGCCGTGGTCGAGTTCGGCCAGGGCACGCAACAGGGTGCTCTTGCCCGAGCCGCTGCGGCCGAGCAGTGCCACGAACTCGCCGGGGGCGATCTCGAGGTCGATGTTGTTCAGCACCGCGCGTCCGTCGAAGCCGCGGCTCAGTCCCCGGGTGCGTACGGTCAGCTGCCGATCGTCCTGCGCCATGCCAGCGCCTTCCTCTCTGCCGCACGGACCAGCAGGTCGCTGCCGAATCCGAGGATCGCGTAGACCACCAGTCCGACGATGATGATCTCGGTCATGCCGTAATTGCGGGCCTGGTACATCAGGTAGCCGATACCGCTCGAAGCGTTGACCTGCTCGACGACCACCAGGGCCAGCCACGAGATGGTCACCGCCAGGCGCAGGCCGGTGAAGAAACCGGGCAGCGCCCCCGGCAGGGCGATGCGCCGGACGAACTGGGCGCGGGACAGATCCAGCGTCTCGGCCAGTTCGACGTAAGGGGCGTCGATGCCGCGCAGCGCCGAGTAGGTGTTGATGTAGACGGGGACGAAGACCGACAGGGCGATGAGCAGGATCTTCATCTCCTCGCCGATGCCGAACCACAGGATCGCCAGCGGCATCAAGGCCAGGGTGGGGATGGAGCGCTTGATCTGCACCGGTCCGTCGATCAGCGCCTCACCGATGCGCGACAGGCCGGCGGCCAGTGCGAGCACCAGTCCGAGGACGACGCCGATGACCCCGCCGATCAGGGCGCGCTGGACGGAGGTCCACAGGTTCGACTGCAGTCGCCCGTCGCCGATCAGTTCCCATGCGGTGGTGACGACCGTCCACGGCGCCGAGAGGGTCTTCGGATCGAGTACCCCGGTGGCCGAGGTGACGATCCATGCCACCAGCAGCAGCGCCGGGCCGATCGCCAGGCCGAACTTGATCGGCTTGCCGGGAGCGAGGCGGCTGCGGGTCGTGCGCGGCGACAGGTCGGCCGTCGCGCCGGAGTCGGGCTTCTGGTCGGTGTCGGCGTCACCGGCCAGGCCACTGCCGAAACGCCGGGGTTCGACGGAGACGCTCATGGCTCCAGTCCTTTCGTCGGTTCGATCAGACGCCGGACAGTGCGAAGTCGCCGGTGGCGCCGCCCGGTGCGAAATCACCGGTGGCACCGGACAGGGCGAGTTCGTGTGCGTACTGGCTCTCCGGACGCGGCAAGCCGTAGTGGTCGCGCAGGGTGGTGCCGGTGTACTCGGTCCGGAACAGGCTGCGCTCCTGCAGGATCGGCACCACCTGGGAAGCGAACGCCTCGAGGCCCTGCGGGTACTGCGGCGGCATGATGTTGAAGCCGTCGGCGGCGCCGTTGGTGAACCACTCCTCGATGATGTCGGCGATCTGCACCGGCGTGCCCGCGACGACGTTGTGGCCGCGTGCGCCGGCGAGCTTGTGCAGCAGCTGACGCAGGGTCGGCTGTTCGCGCTCGACGATCTTCGCGAAGACCAGGCGGCGGCTGTTGTTGTTGTCGGTGATGTCGCCTGCGCCGGCGAACAATTCGACCGGCACCTTCTCGTCCAACTCGAGCCGGGACACGTCGATGCGGCCCATCTTCTGGAGCTGCCCGAGACCGTATTCGACGATGGTGAGTTCGTTGAACTCGCGATGCAGTTCCTTCGCTTCGGCCTCGGTTGCGCCGATGAACGGGCTCAGGCCGGGAAGGATCTTCACGTGATCGGGGTTGCGTCCGAATGCTGCTGCGCGGGTCTTGATGTCGGTGTAGAAGGCCTGGGCGTCCTCGATGCACTGGTGCGCGGTGAAGATCGCCTCGGCGTAGGTCGACGCGAAATCGCGGCCGTCGTTGGAGGATCCGGCCTGCACGAGCACCGGGCGCCCTTGCGGCGAGCGGGCCGAACCGAACGGGCCGCGCACCTTGACGTAGTCACCCTCGACGTCGATGCGGTGGATCTTGTCCGGGTCGGCGTAGACGCCGGCGGTCTTGTCGAGGACGAGTGCGTCGTCCTCCCACGAATCCCACAGCTTGATCGCGGCGTCGACGAATTCGCGTGCCCGGGCGTATCGTTCGTGCACGTCGGGGTGTTCGGTGTACCCGAAGTTCGCTGCCGCTGCGTCGGTCGCGGTGGTGACGATGTTCCAGGCGGCGCGGCCACCGGAGATGTGATCGAGCGAGGAGAACAACCGGGCGAGGTTGTAGGGCTCGCAGTAGGTGGTCGACGCCGTGGCGATCAGCCCGAGATGCGTGGTGACCGTGGCCATCGCGGCGAGCGTGGTGATCGGTTCGAGGCCGTAGTCCGGACGGTATTTCACCTCGGTGCGCAGAGCCGGACCGTCGGCGAAGAACACCGCGTCGAGTTTCGCGCTCTCCGCGAGGCGGGCGAGTTCCTGGAAGTAGGTGACGTCGTAGAGACGCTCGGGCACGCTGCCGGAATGGCGCCACGAGGCCTCGTGGTGGCCGGTCGGGTAGATGAAGGCGTTGAGGTTGAGTTGGCGGTTCGTCATGTCGGATTCCCCTCGGAAGGTCGGCTGCGGGTGTGGGAGGCGCCGGTCTCGGCGACCGCTTCGGTGACGACCTCGTCGAAGCGCAGATCGAAGGCGTCGGCGGCGTCGACGGGCTTGGGCAGTTCACCGGCGGCATCGATGACGTCGATGGTGTGCTGCTGGGTCGCGATGAGCTCCTCGTCGAGGTGTGGGAAGGTGGTGATCCCGGAGGTGTCGAGGATGCGCTCGCCGGCCTCGGCCGTCAGGCCCTGGCTCTTCACGAAGTAGGTGTCGATGTACGCGTCGCGGTTGTTGTCGGCCCAGTCGACGGACGTGATGTACGCGGTGACGTAGGCGCGGACCGCTGCGGCGGTCGCCGGGTCGGACAGGGCCTTCTTGCTCGAGTAGAGGTACGAGATGCCTTCGCTGAGGTCCTCGATCTCGGGGCGCGGCAGCGACGTCGCACCCGGGGTCTGCATGTACCGGGAGAAGACCGGCTCGCTCATCGGGGCGGCGTCGATCTGGTTGGAGCGCAGTGCATCCGGGAAGTCCGGCAGCGACATCGACACGAGCTCGACGTCGTCGACCGACAGGCCTGCCTTGTCGAGACCGCGGAGCACGAAGGCCTGCTGCGAGGTGCCCTCGGCGTAGCCGATGCGCTTGCCCTTCAGGTCCGCGAGCGTCGTGATGTCCGAAGCGTTCGGGGCGATGCCCATGTTGAGGCTGTTGTTCGTCTGCATGGCCGCGACGACCTGCACGTCGTCACCGGCGACCAGCGACTGGACGGTCATGATCTCGCCGGCCCACGCGACGTCGACCGCGTCGGCGCGGAAGGCCTCGAGGATCGCGGGCGCGCCCTGGAAGGTCGCGAACTCGTACTCGAACGGCAGGGCGTCGAGTTGTCCGGAACCGGTGAGGAGGGACAGCTGTCGCTCACCCTGGTCGGCGATGACGAGCTTGGTGCCCGCCGGGATCTCCGTGGGCAGCGCGCTGTCGGAAGCGAGGCCGTCGCCCGAGGAACCGGAGCTACATGCCGCGACCGCGGCCAGAAGGAGCGCGATGACGGCCGTCGATCCGGCACGACGTAGACGGGGCATGGACTTCCTCACGGTACTGGCGATGGGGAGCGAACTTCGACGGCGTCGAAGTCGTCACCGATCCTGTGCGATCCGTCGGCGGGGGACCAGGGTTTGCGTCAGCATGAGCGAAAGGTCCTCGATCCGGCCCATCGGTGCTGTTCGCGGGCCGATATCGCCGGTATCCGCACATCGCGGCGGTTACCGTGCGAGGAGAACCGGAGGCGGGAGGTGGTGCGCATGGGTGCGGACGGTCGGCACATGTCGCAGCCGGATCTGATGTCGTGGCGGATGGAGAAGGACCCCGTCCTGCGGTCCACGATCGTCGCGGTGGCTCTGCTCGACCGGTCACCCGACCAGGAGCGCTTCGTCCGGATGATGGAGCGCGGAACACGTGCGGTGCCGAGCTTCCGCCGCAAGCTCGTCGAATCCCCGTTCGGGCGGACCCCACCGCGATGGGTGGACGACCCCGACTTCGACCTGTCCTGGCATCTGCGGCGCATCGCGCTCCCGCATCCCGGGGGACTGGACGCCGTGCTCCCGCTCGTGCGCGCCGCGGCGATGTCGGCCTTCGACAAGGACCGTCCCCTCTGGGAGGCGACGATCGTCGACGGCCTCGCCGACGGTCGCGCCGCGATCGTTCTCAAGGTGCACCACTCGCTCACCGACGGAATCGGCGGCATTCAGATCGCGAACGAGATGGTCGACTTCGAGCGCGACGGTACCGACCGCGGGCCACTGCCCGAGGATCCGCCGACCTCGGCTCCGGCGTCGGCCCTCGCCGATTCCGTGGGTTGGTACCTCTCGACGGCCGGCGAGATGGTGGAGAGGGGTGTGCCGTGGCTCGTGCGTTCCGGTCTGAGGTCGGTGACGAATCCGGTCGCGGCGCTGCGCAGCGTGGTGGACACGGCCCGCTCGACGGCCCGGTTCGTGCAACCGGTGTTCACGACGCTCTCCCCGGTGATGATCGGCCGCAGCACCGTCCGGGAGGTCGCAGCCCTCGATCTGCCGCTCGACGCTCTGCGGCAGGCCGGACGGGCAGCGGACTCCTCGCTCAACGACGCTTTCCTGGCCGGAATCCTGTTGGGGCTGAAGCACTACCATTCCCGGCACGGCGCGCAGGTCGCCGAACTGAGGGCGACGCTGCCGATCAGTCTCCGGCGCGAGAGTGACGCGATCGGAGGAAACCGGATCACCCTGGCGCGGTTCGCTCTTCCCCTCGATGTCGCCGATCCGGTCGCGTCGATGCACCGGGTGGACCGGATCGTCCGGTCGTGGCGGGACGAACCGGCCGTGCCGCTCTCGTCCGCCATCGCGGGTGTGCTCAACGTGCTCCCGGCCGGTGTGCTGGGTGGGATCCTCGAGCACATCGACTTTCTCGCGTCGAACGTCCCGGGTTCCCCGATCCCGCTGTACATGGCCGGTGCGGAGGTGCTGAGGTACTACCCGTTCGCTCCCACCGTCGGTTCGGCCGTCAATATCACGCTGATGTCGCACACGAGCCACTGCTGCATCGGAATCAACGCAGACTCCGCCGCCGTCCCCGACCTGCCCGTCCTCGTCGAGTCGCTGGTGGAGGGCTTCGGCGACGTGCTCGCGGTGGGAGGCGAGGGCACGCGCATCGAGGTCTCGCTCTCCGCTACGACGACCGCGCAAACCTGATCGTCAACCCAAGGTTGACGGAAACCATGCGTCAACTTAGAGTTGACGCATGGAACCCATTCGGCCGTCCCATCTCATCCGGCTCGACGACCTCATCGATGCGATCAAGAAGGTCCACGACGATCCGCTCGAACAACTCTCCGATGCCGTCATCGCGGCCGATCACCTCGGTGAGGTCGCCGATCACCTGATCGGCCACTTCGTCGATCAGGCCCGACGGTCCGGCAAGTCGTGGTCCGAGATCGGGCAGAGCATGGGCGTGTCCAAGCAGGCAGCCCAGAAACGGTTCGTCTCGAAGAGCGACAACGACCTCGACTCCGAGCAGGGGTTCTCGCGATTCACCCCGCGCGCGCAGAACACCGTGATGGCGTCGATGAACGAAGCGCGTGCCACGGGAAGCTCCGAGATCACGCCCGTCCATCTGATTCTCGGTCTGCTCGTCGACACCGAGTCGCTCGCCGCCCGCGCACTCGCGGCCCAGGATGTCGACTTCGCGGCGCTGCGCTCGGCCGCCGTGGCGACGCTCCCCGAACCGTCGAGCGACGTCCCCGAACTCATCCCGTACGACGCGGGTGCCCGCAAGGCCCTCGAGCTGACCTTCCGCGAAGCCCTGCGAATCGGGCACAACTACATCGGCACCGAGCACATCCTCCTCGCGCTCCTCGAACTCGAGAACGGCGACGGCGTGCTCTCGGCGGCCGGCGTGAACAAGAGCGCCGTGGAGAAGAAGGTCGCGGAGGATCTCGCCGCGATCGTCGAGGCACAGAAGGCCGAGGACGGCGAGGCCGGGTCGTAGCGCCGGGCAGGACCTGCGCGCCCCCGGCGCGGGCACGTCCCCTGCGGCCAGGTTCGCCGACGGCCCCTCGGGGTACGTCGAAGTCATGAACACACGTCACGCATGTCTCGTCGCGGGCTTCTCCGTCGCCACGCTCGTGGCTGCCGGGTGCAGCAGCGACGACTCGTCCACCGACACCGAGACCACCGTCGAGACCCCACCCACTTCGCTCACGACCACCACCACCGATTCCATGCCCACGCCGCTGCCCGGGATGAGTGGCGACGCCTTCGGGCTCCCGAACGAGGGAGGCGACGACGACAATGCCTTCACCTACGACGAAGCGGCCGTGCCGGTCGGCGCGACCTTCGACGTCGAATCCGAAGAGGAGAACGGCCGGACCACCGTCACCCTCAGGGTGATGGGTCTGCAACCCGATCGGGACTTCGGGGCGCACGTCCACACCCGGCCGTGCGGGCCGAACCCGTCCGATTCGGGGCCGCACTACCAGAACCGGGTCGACCCGGCGGCGAACCCCGACTCCCCGTCCACCGATCCCGCCTACGCCAATCCGCAGAACGAGATCTGGCTCGACATCACCACCGACGCGCAGGGCAACGCCGAGGCGTCCACGACCGTCGACTGGGAGTTCCGCGACGGCGAAGCCAACTCGGTGGTGCTCCACGCACAGCACACCAAGACCGCACCGGGTGAGGCCGGACAGGCCGGCGACCGGCTCGCCTGCATCGACGAGGACTTCTGACCCGACGGCCCCGCCGCCGCGTTTGGCCGCCGTCCTTCCGGGTAGCCGTGGAAAAGACGTGTCCAGCCCCGACGACAGCACACGAATCGGAGTTCCCATGCCCGCCGACACCCCGAAGATCCCCGGTGTTCCCTCGTCCACCGTGCCACCCGTGGAGGAACCCACGACGCCCACGACTCCGCCCGAGCCCAAGCCCGATCAGGCGGAGCCCGAGGTCAGGACGGCCACCGGCACTCCCGCGGATCTGCCGCGCGGCCGTGCCCAGCAGGGCGAGTACCTGACGACGGCTCAGGGGGCGCGGCTGACGGATACCGACCACTCGCTCAAGGCCGGTCGGCGCGGGCCGATCCTGTTGCAGGATCATCACTTCCGCGAGAAGATCACCCACTTCGACCACGAACGCATCCCGGAGCGCGTGGTGCACGCCCGCGGCGCCGGTGCCCACGGCGTCTTCCGCGCGACGGGTGCCGCAAGCTCGATCACGCGTGCCCAGTTCCTCCAGAAGGACGTGGAGACACCGGTGTTCGTGCGGTTCTCGACGGTGCTCGGTTCCCGTGGCTCGGCCGACACGGTGCGCGACACTCGTGGCTTCGCGACGAAGTTCTACACCGAGGAAGGCACTTTCGACCTCGTCGGCAACAACATCCCGGTGTTCTTCATCCAGGACGCCATCAAGTTCCCGGACGTCGTCCACGCGGCCAAACCGCACCCGGATCGCGAGATCCCGCAGGCACAGAGCGCTCACGACACGTTCTGGGATTTCGTCTCGCTCCACACCGAGGCCACGGCGCACACGATGTGGAACATGTCCGACCGCGGCATCCCGCGCTCCTACCGCATGATGGAGGGCTTCGGCGTCCACACCTTCCGTGTGGTCAACGCCGAGGGTGATACCGCGCTGGTGAAGTTCCACTGGAAGCCGCGGCTCGGCGTGCATTCGCTGGTGTGGGAGGAAGCCCAGCTCATCAACGGCTTCGATCCCGACTTCCACCGCCGCGACCTCGCCGACGCGATCGAGGCCGGTGCCTACCCCGAATGGGATCTCGGCGTACAGGTCTTCCCGGACACCCCGGAGCAGGTCTTCGAAGGCATCGACCTGCTCGATCCCACCAAGATCGTCCCCGAGGAACTCGCGCCCGTGCAGATCATCGGCACGATGGTCCTCAATGCCAACCCCACCAATTTCTTCGCCGAGACCGAGCAGGTCGCCTTCCACCCGGGCCATCTCGTCCCCGGCATCGACGTCACCGACGATCCGCTGCTGCAGGGCCGCCTGTTCTCGTACCTCGACACCCAGCTGACGCGACTCGGCGGACCGAACTTCGGGCAGATCCCGATCAACCGTCCGCACGCACCCGTCAACGACATGTTCCGCGACGGCTTCCATCAGCACGCCGTCCACACCGGTGTCGCTCCGTACAAGCCGAACTCGCTCGACGCGGGATGCCCGTTCATGGCCGGTGTCACCGAGGGTGCCTTCGTCGACCTGCCGGTGGAGGTACCTGCGGCGAAGAAGGAGCGTGAGGTCTCCCGGTCGTTCGACGACCACTACACGCAGGTCCGCCAGTTCTACCTGAGCCTGTCGGAGATAGAGCAGGACCACGTGGCCTACGCCTACACCTTCGAGCTGGGCAAGTGCTACGAGCAGTCCATCAAGGAGCGGCAGCTGCAGATCCTGGCGAACATCGACACCGGGTTGTGCGAGAAGGTGGCGGCCGGTCTCGGTCTGCCCGCTCCGAAGCCGACCGTCGAGGTCTCCGATCTCCCGCAGAGCCCCGCGCTGGCGCAGGTCGGCAAGACGTGGCCCGTGCAGGGCCGGTTGATCGGCATCGTCGCCGACGACACCACCGACGTCGATCAGGTGCTCGCGGCCGTGCAGGCCGTGGACGCGGCCGACTGCGTCCCGCTGGTCGTCGCCCCGCACGGCGGGATGCTCGGGGGAGTCGTGCCGATCTCGCGCACCTTCCTCACGGCCCGCTCGATCGAGTTCGACGCGGTCATTCTGGCCGCTGCACCCGCAGATAAGAGGGTGCAGATCCTCGTGGACGAGACGTTCCGCCACCAGAAAACGCTGGCGGCGTGGGGTCCGGGAGCTGCGGCACTCGAGGGTCTGGCGGCACCGGGTGTCGTCGTCGCGGACGATCCCCAGACGGCGGTTACGCAGGTGCTCGATCTGCTCGGTACCCACCGGGTGTGGCAACGAGACACTTTGTGACAGACCTCACCTGAGACGGGCTTACGGTTTCGGGTGCCCCAAGTTATTCTTTCGTTACCTCTGGCCGCAGCTGATTCTTATCGCTGCGGCCAGTTGTTATTTACGGGCCGTTCACCTCGAGGTCAGCTGCCCGATCCCAGAGACGATGCGCCGGATACGCGGGTCGTCGGCCAACTCGGCGCGCGCGTAGCGGCCTCCTCGTCGGCGTCCGCGGATGCGAGGTCGTGGGCGGCGGTAATGCGAGTCGCGAGCACGTCCGGCGACCAGCTGTACGCCTCAGGTGGGATCTCGAGGGCGACGATGCGGCCGGTCGGGGTGACGTTGATACGGATGCCGTGGGCCGATCCGTTGCCTACTATCCGTTCGATCGTGTCCTGCACACGCCTGACGGTGACAGAGAGTTCTTCCGGATACGTCAACACGGTTCCTTTCTCACCAACCCGGGTAGGCGGGGAGGGTTTCGGGTGGGGTGGGGGAGATGATGGTTTCGGAACTTCTGTAGGGCGGCAAGCTGGGTTCGATGCTGCGACCCCATGCTTCGCATCGATACATCGTTTCGCCCAAGTCGCCCCCGAAGTCGATTCTGAGTCCGGTATCGGTGAACAGATCTTCCGTAGGAGCGGACCATTGGTGCTCGGTGGTGGGGAGAGAAGTCAGGTACTGATCGCTTGGTGTCGGTGGTTCCGGGTCGTGCCTGTGGAGTTGCCCTTCGAGCCGATGTTCCTCGGTGTCACGGGTGAACTCGACAAATTCCTCCTGCCCGGAAAATTGGTTGATGCGATAGTCGCCGTCTCGGACCCTGATGCCCACCTTCGACCATTGGGTGCACACGGTTGCTTTGAACCCAGCCGCCGTATCGAGCACCTGGAGGATGTGCGCCTGAAATGTTCCGACGAGGGATGTTTCCAGCGCAGTTGGGACTTTGCGTGCGTAGGAAGGGACGAGTGCTCCGGCGAACCCGGGATAGGTGGTATCGAGTCCGCCGTAGTGGGCGATGATCATGGATTCGTACGCGGCTCGGGTGAGGATGCTGCGTTGATCCGCAAGGTCGATTCCCGGTTCTGCGGACCACACGAAGGTGGAACTTCGGACCTGTCCGGGTGGTTCGTACTCGGCGGTGATGATGGTCTGGGGCGCAACCGGTGCCGGCGCTCGATCGGGTGTGCAGCTTGCAAGTAGGGATGATCCGACAAGGAATGCTATTGCAGCGCAAATAATTCGGTTCATGTGCTCACCAGCCCGGGTAGGCGGGCAGGGTTTCGGGTGGGGTGGGGGAGACGAGAAACTCGGCCCCGTCATCGGGCACCCCCGGCTCGATGCTGCGTCCCCACTCTTCGCAACGTTTCTTGGCATCGCCGAGATCTGCGCCGAAACTGATCAACCACTCGGTGCCCGCGAAGACGTCCTCCGTCGGCGCGGACCATTGGTGAGTCGCGTCGGCGATGGGAGGAGATGGCGGGCGGGGAGTGGTGCTCGGTGGGAGGTTGGGTCGGACCCGGGCGAGGTCGCGATCCTCAGCGGTGGGGTGGTTGAACTCGACTCTCTCTTCGATGGCCGAGCCATGCACAGTGTGATACTGGCCGTCGTCTCTTCGCACTGCATAGTGTGAGGGCTGAATGCAGACGGTCGCGTTGAAACCCTTTTCTGTCTGATGCACCTGAAGAAGGTGCGCTCGGATCGTGCCCACTAGCGCGCGCGTAGCGATGGTATTTATCCTGCGCGCATACCTGGGATCGATCGCATTGCTGAATCCTGGGTAGGTTGTTTCGATACCTCCGTAGAATGCGATCATCATCGATTCGTGCGATGCCCGGATCAATTTTCCACGGTTATCCAGCAGATCAATTCCGGGCTCCGCCGACCAGACGTAGGTCGCGTTGCGAACCTGCTCCGGCGCTTGGTATTCGCTCGCGTCTACGGGAAGGGAAGGGGATTGCTGCGGTGCCGGCTCGGTTTCCGACGTGCATGCGACAAGCATGAAAACGACTAGAGTGGTAACGAGTTTCCGGTTCCCCCGCGGGCACGTTGTTGTCATGCGCCGTAGTTCCACCTTTCTCCTCCGGCCGGAACAACATCGTTTACGAGCACATCGCGAAATCCGTCGGTGCCGTCCCTCTGGTCTGCATAGACGATATTTCGGAGGTCGCCCGCTCCGTTCGAGGCAGATCCGAGATACATGTCCTGGGACCCGTAATCGATCCCGTTTTCCGAAATGATGCTGGCAGCTTGATTCGTCAGGACGTGTTCATCGGCTTTGGTGCGTTCAGGGATGGTGTGACCCTCTGCCTGGCTGAAGGGCATGTCCGCTGGATCCACTCTTCCGGCGTCGACCAACGCATTGAGCATGTTGTATCTCCGAGTATTTTCGGCGCCCGTCTCCGTCAGATACATTTCGGAATCGAACCCCTCGACCCCCGACGGATGCCCCACGTATCGCCCTTCAGCATCGACGATTTCGGATTGCAACAGAACCCCTGTCGAGTACACGAGCGGACCCGTGACCACGCCACCCGGCAACGCCGTCACCGCACCGGTGACGAGGGTTTGGGCCACGGCATACGCGTCTGCTCTGGACTGGTTCCGGTTGTCGATCGCCGCCTGCTCGACCAGCTTCTCGTTCTCGTAGGTGCTGCTCAAACCGACCTCGACGAGGCTTTGCAACCGGCCCGAATACGTTCCGTAGCTGTACTTGTTCACACCGTCGAGTTGTTCGAGAGCGAACCGGCGGTCGAAATCGGTGGCCTGCGCGATTGCTGCACCGTTGAGAAGGGCACCTGCCGCAGGGTCGGTGTTCATGAGGGTGAATACGCGCGTCGCCGGGACGGGGCCGAGTTCACCGAAGCCGCTGGTGGCGGTGGCGTCGTCGACGGAACCGACCATGTCGCCGACGAACGGTGACAGGGCGGTCGCGAAGGAACGGACAGCAACAGGATTGACGTCGCCTATGGTCAGGTCGGTTTCTTCCCGGGAGGCACCCGGCATATGGAGGAAACGGTTGAAGTTGTTGTCGGAGTTCCACTCCGATTCCGGCGCAGACAACACCTCGGCCAAACCGAATGCTGCCTCGCCCGCACGTTCGGCTCGGATTACTGCTGCGGGGTCACCCGGGTCGGCGGGCAACGCGTCGGCAGCGATCCACTCCGTCAGGCCGGCCAGAGTTGCTCCGTCGTCGGCCCATTCGCGGGTGAGCAGCGGAACGAGCACCTCGTCCCTACTGAAGTCCGCAGGGCTGCCGTCGACGTCGGTGCCGGTGAGCAGGTGATACGACGTGTCGGTGTTCCGGGTGGCGATGTCGAGGAATGTGCTTGCCGTGTGGTCGTAATAGGAAGGGTCGGGGGTGGGAATGATGTGGGGATCGGCGTAGGTGGGGATGCCCGCCATATATCCGGCGACCCGGCTCATCTCGATGCCCATCTCGGTTCCGGGTCGATACTGAGGGTTGGCCTCGCCGAGTATCGAGCCGAGTCGATCCATCCGGTCCAGTGGTTCACCGGGGTGCTCGGCGTTCGGGTCGGGTTCGTAGCCGTATCGAATGGTGTCTCGGATGTCCTGCGGCACCGACTCCCACGACCCGCCGTATTCGGGATTCGACAGGATGAGCAGACCGTTGCCGAGACCGTCGGCCCAGCGCGCCGCGTCGGGGTTGCCTTCGGCTTCCCATGTCTTGTACGTCTCGTGCAGGTTCGCCAGTTCGTCCTCGTCGAGGCTGTTGTAGAAGGCGTCGAGGTACTCGATGCTCGCACCCGACGGTAGCGACAGGGTGCGTCCGATGCGTTCGAGATCGGTATCGCGTGCAGCCCCGGATGCTAGTGGCTCGTCACGCAACCTTGGCCGGATAATACGGGTACTCGGTCCACGATCGGATCGGCGAGTCCGGGGCGAA